>JAGOCT010000006.1:3039-17606 GCA_017998585.1 Candidatus Cloacimonadota bacterium
TGTAACGCAAGCTACCAGCTTGCGTATTTAAACATTGACAAGCAGGTTGCTTGCCCTACACTTGCGAAAAGTTGTAACGTAAGCTACCAGCTTGCGTATTTAAATGTAGACAAGCAGGTTGCTTGTCCTACACTGCGAAAAGTTGTAACGTAAGCTACCAGCTTGCGTATTTAAATGTAGACAAGCAGGTTGCTTGTCCTACACTTATGAAAAGAAAAAAAAGGAGATAATCATGGTTAAGAAAATCAGTCATATCGGCATAGCCGTTAAAAACCTTGAAGAAGCGATAAAATTCTACGAAAAATTAGGTCTTCAGCTGGAAGCCATTGAAGAAGTCCCTTCCCAAAAAGTAAGAGTTGCTTTTTTACCGGTAGGTGATGTTCGTATTGAATTACTGGAAGCAACTGCAGAAGACAGTCCGATTGCCAAATATATTGAGAAAAAAGGTGAAGGCGTTCAACATATCGCTTTCCAGGTGGATGATTTACCTGAAAAATTGCAACAGGCAGAAGAGAAAGATATTATGCTCATTGATAAAGCACCACGCCTAGGTGCGCATGGCGCTGATATTGCCTTTTTACATCCAAAGTCAACCAATGGCGTTTTAGTTGAATTTTGTCAGGAAAAACACTAATGGAAGAAAATAAAGTTATATTTTCGATGGATAGAGTCGGAAAGATTTATCCAGGTAATAAGCAGGTATTAAGAGACATTTCGCTTGGTTACTATTATGGTGCCAAGATCGGTGTAATCGGTTTGAACGGATCCGGAAAGAGTAGCCTGCTCAAGATTATGGCAGGAATCGATAAAGATTATGTTGGCAGAATCGGCATGACAAAAGGTTATACCATTGGCTACCTGGAACAGGAACCGCATCTGACACCAGGAAAAACTGTGCTGGAATGCGTTCAGGAAGCAGTTCAGGATAAAGTGGACATCATGAACCGTTACAATGAAATCAGTATTCTGATGTGTGAACCGATGGATGATGATCAGATGAATAAACTCCTTGAAGAACAGGGAAATTTACAGGATGCTTTAGATGCTCACAATATTTGGGACTTGGACAGCCGTCTGGAAATGGCGATGAATGCGCTTCGTTGCCCGCCATCTGATATGAATGCCGATGTGATTTCTGGCGGAGAGAAGAGACGTGTGGCTCTGTGTAAACTGCTTTTACAGGAGCCGGATATTCTTTTACTCGATGAACCTACTAATCATCTGGATGCTGAAACTGTTTTATGGCTTGAAAATCACCTGCAAAACTATAAAGGTACTGTAATCGCTGTTACCCATGACCGTTACTTCCTCGATCACGTTTCCGGCTGGATTCTGGAACTGGACAGGGGCTATGGTATCCCATGGAAAGGGAATTATTCTTCATGGCTTGATCAAAAGCAAAAGAGCCTGATGGAAGAAGAAAAAAAAGAACAAAAGAGAATTCAGACACTTGCCAGAGAACTGGAATGGATACGAGCAACCCCTAAAGCTAATCATGAAAAAAGTAAAGCCCGTATATCCAACTTTGAAAAGCTGGTTGAACAATCCAATGAAAAACGTAATGAGACCAATGAACTCTTTATTCCGGCAGGCCCGAAACTGGGTAACAAAGTGTTTAAGATCAATGGCATCTCAAAAGCCTTCGATTCAAAAGTGTTAATCGAAGATCTGAGTTTTGACGTGCCAGCCGGTGGAATTGTCGGTATTATCGGTCCCAATGGTGCTGGTAAAACCACTCTGTTTAAAATGATTACCGGACAGGAAACACCTGACAGTGGTTCGATTGAAACCGGCGAAACCGTTCGTTTATCTTATGTAGATCAGAATAGAGATTTACAGGCTGATCAGTCTATCATTGAGCTGATCGGTAAAGAACGTGAAGTCATTGAGATGGGTGGCAGAGAAATCCCTGTCAGACAATATATTTCATGGTTTAATTTTCCAAGTGCTGATCACTACCGTAAGGTAGGTGAACTATCCGGTGGTGAAAGAAACAGGGTTTATCTGGCTTTAACTCTACAGGATGGGGGAAATGTGCTCTTGCTTGACGAACCAACCAACGATTTGGATGTTAACACCATTCGTGCTTTGGAAGAAGCGATTCAGGCTTTTCCGGGCTGTGTGATGGTCGTAAGCCATGATCGTTATTTCTTAGACAGAATTTGTACTCATATTTTGGCATTTGAAGGAGAAAGTCAGGTAAAATTCTTTGATGGCAACTTCTCTGAATATGAAGAAGATAAACTCCGCCGTCTGGGAGAAAAAGCGCTTATTCCAAAACGAATTACTTACCGAAAACTGACAAGAGTTTAAATAAAAAATATAAAGAAATGAGCCTTTTCAGGCTCATTGCTTTTTCTGTTAAAAATATCTGAAGTAAACATAAACGCTTGAAATAGCTAGGTTTATGATAGTAATAATCATTCCGTATTTTGTAAATGTCCAGAAGCTGATAGGAAAACCTGATTTTTTTGATATACCGGCAGATATGATATTCGCTGATGCGCCGATTAGCGTTCCATTTCCACCTAAACAAGACCCCAGTGCAAGCGACCACCATAAGGGTAGTACATTTTGAGCCCCTAATGCGATACTCATTTTATTTAATAATGGAATCATTGTGGCAACAAAGGGGATATTGTTAATGATACCGGAGGCAATTCCAAAACCCCAAACAAAGATGACAGATGTGGCTCTGATATTACCATTTGTTAAGGCGATTAACCAATTGGATATTTTATCTATTATACCTGCCTGATCAACCCCGCCTACAAGGATAAACAACCCTATAAAGAAGAATATGGAATCCCACTCAATCTCATTTTTAAAGAATTCTTCAGTATGGATATTCTTTCTGTTTTTGATCATCAGGATTAAGGCACAGGCAATGGCAACTGTTGCTGCATGGATTTTGAAATAATCCTGGAAGAATAAGAAGACAACAAATAAAACCAATATGACTATTGAAAAAATCATGAGCCCTTTATCGGTAATCTGTTGCTTTTCATCAAACTCAAGAATTTTTGCTTTTCTCCAGTTTTGAACGACTAGTCTTTTTCTGAAAAATATATAGAAGAATAATGCACCAACAAGTACTTCTATTATTATAACAGGAGTTAGATTGTAAACAAAGTCAAGAAAACTTAAATGAGCTGCACTGCCAATCATTAAGTTTGGCGGATCACCAATCAGTGTGGCAGTACCGCCGATGTTTGAACCAATCGCCTGAGATATGACAAAAGGGAGTGGAGAAATGCCTAATTCCACTGCGATTAATATGGAAATTGGCGTAATGATGATGACGGTCGTTACATTGTCTAAAAAGGCAGAAAGAAAGGCGGTTGTCAGAAAGAGCATGATTAAGATTCTGACCGGCTCTCCTTTGGCAATTTTCGCCGTTCTGAGGGCAATATATTCAAATAATCCCGTTGTTTTAATGACACCGATCATAAGCATCATACCGATTAACAAAAAAATGACATTCCAGTCAACATACTCTGAAAAGGCTTTTTCCTGACTGATGATATGAAAAACAATCATCGAAAAACCACCACATAAAGCTACCAAAACAGAATTTAACTTACTGTTTGTAAATAATATAAAGCAGAGTACAAATACACTCAATGCTATTATTTCCTGTAATTGCAACATGTTATCCTCTTATTATCTTTCTAAAAATATCCATAAAACTGATGATGCCAATTATTTTATTATTTTCAACTACCGGAATATCCCTTCTTTTATATCTGTTCATTAGGAAGATAGATTCAATTATTGCATCTCGGGGTTTTAATTTACATTCCAATTTTTTCATAATATCTTTTACTCTCAAGGTAGATTCTACATTTAACAATCTCTCCAGTGGCTCAAATGAATGAAGAAAATTCATCGTTTCAAAATACTTCGTATATTCAGGGAATCCGGCTAAGATTAAATCTAAAACAGTTACTTCACCAATTACTTTGTCATTATCATCAGTAACCGGACAATATCCGTAATTTTTTTCATAAAAGAGATTTCCCAATTCTCTTAATGAACTGTCCTGATTGACAAAAAATACATTTTTACTCATCAAGTCGCCAACATCCAAACTCTTTGATAAAGAAAAATCAGAAGCAGAAATAGTCGCAATAAAATCCTTTGCATTTTTTGCATGAATTAACTTTTCTCTGAGCTGATCATTTTTAGAAATTTTTGCGATAGTTTGTAAAAGATGAAGGTATAATGAATTATGCGAGTATCCTGTTACAACAAAGAAAACAATCCTTACGTCTTGATTTTCTATATTTATGACTTTTGCAGGAATCCCTATCCCAATTAACAAATCATCATAATTTTCAAAGCGTATATGACAAAAACAGATATCATTGATTATGATCATATTGTTTTCTTTTAATCTCTTATGAATTAAAAAACACATGTCTTGTTTTGATATTGGAAGCTCAAATTGTCTGTAGAAATTTTCAATTAATTCTTCACAGATTTCTGATAATGAAGTGCTGGTCATATTAATTTGTATCTGGTGTTCATTGAGCAATTTCGAAAAATGCATTGATTCCATCACAAACCTCCAAAATAAATTTTGTGACAAAAAAAGTCTTATTGCATAAAATGTCAATTTAAAATTAGAAAAATATTGTAACTATTAGAATTTTAGAATGTTAGACTTTTTATAAGAGAAGAATGTTTTGAAATTATATTGCTTAAAAAAAAGACCTTTGATCAAAAAATAATGACTACTTTTTGCTTGAAAGGTCTTTTGTAGCTATTTGTGATAGAATTAGAGTTTAAAACCAGTATTCGTCAAAGTGAGTTACTTTCCATGTACCATTTTCTTTTTCCCAAAGCCAGGTTTCATGTAACATGGATTGTCCTTCTTTTCCGTTTTGATCGATTGCCTTGCTTAGCATGTCAGAAACCCACAAAACGGCTTTATCAGAAATGACAATAGATTTTTGATTTTGAACCGTCAGCGTTTGGCTTTTAAAAGCAAGATATTCTTTCTTAACGGCTTCAATCATATCTGACTTACTTAATTGTTTGCCACCCATTTTAAAAGAATGAGTGTCTGAGTCGCTTAAATACTTTTGCAAAGCATCTGTTGATAATTTTTGAGAATCTGCCACTAATTCATCAGCTAATTTCTGAATTTCTGTGATAATCTCTGTTTTTTGTTGGTCTGTCAACGCCTTTGGCATCTGTGAGCATGAGCATAAAAAGACAAGCATCAATAGAAACATCATGATCGTTTTCATTTTTCCTCCAATATCTTAATTTTTCAGACTAATAGCATAATTAAGATAGTAAGTCAACTAAAAAAACAAAAAGTGATTATATTTTGTTAGATAGTTTTAAAAGTTTTTCAAAAAAGACTTGACTTTTGAAATATTTTGTTATATTATTGCTTATGGAGGATAAATTGGATACTGACATTTTGAAAAATAAGATAATTGATAAAATATCTTTGCTGAGGAGCAAATCGTCGATAATTAACGAAAATGATTTGAATAGTATAAATGAAATGATAGATGACTGTTTGTCCTTTGGATATACAGAGCAACTGGTTAATCTCATTATCCTGAAATGCATCTGTCTCTCTAATATAAATCAGTATGATAAAGCGCTGGAGACGATTAATGAAGGCATCCAAATTTCTCAAAAATACAACACTCACAGACTCTTAGCTCTTTGCCAAAATCAATGTGGGATATTAAACTGGAATTATTATTTCTATGATAAAGCAGTTGAACATTTTTTAATTGCGCTTGAGCTGTTTAAAGAGATGGATGAGTTTGACAAAACAGCTCTATGTTATAGAAATATTGGAGTCAGTTATCTTAAAAAAGGAGATTCAGGCAAAGCATATCAATACCTTAATGAAGGACTAAACTGGGCGATAGAAAAGGAATTAAGGGATATTAAAGGAAATATATTATCCTGGCTGGGAATATTGGAAAGTGATTATTCAAATTTTGATAAAGCGGTCGAATACTTTTTAGAATCAAATGATATCTATATTGATCTTAAAATATACAATGAATATGCCGTGAATTTAAATTCAATCGGATTGATTTATATTAAAAATGACAAAATTGACCTGGCTATCTCTTATCTGGAAAAAGCAGAAAGTATTGCCAAAGAGCATGAATGTTTCCTGGTTCTGGCAGATGTCGCTCATAATTTTGGTTTAGCTTTCAATAAAATGAACCAAAAAGAAAAAGCGCTTGAGAAGTATTTTGAATCTATTGAATTCAGAAAAAAGTCTATTGCGCCAGATAAATTGTCAAATACATATCACAATATAGGCAATCTCTATACTTCGTTATTTCAAACTGAAACAGCCTTGAAATATTTTAACAAAAGTCTTAAAATTAGAAAAAAAGCAAACTTACAAAAAAAGATGTCGGAATCGTATATTGCTATTGCTACTTGTTTGCTGATTGCCAATCAGTTTAAAAGAGCTTTGATTGCAGGGAAAAAAGCCTTAGATCTAGCAATAGAATTTAATGAATCTGTTCTTCTGACAGAAATTTATTTGTTTTACTCGGAATATTATGAAAAAACGGATAATGCTCAAAAAGCGTATGAATTTTACAATCTTTATATTGATGAGTTGAATAAGGTTAATACTGAAGAAGGCGCTAAAAACATATTAGTTATGGAAAAGAAGTTTGAAATTGATTTAATAGAAAAAAATGCTTTAGAACAAACCAATCAGGAAAAAATAAATGGAGCTTTAGCTATGGCAGTAACAGCCAATCATCAGATCAATCAACCACTTATGATTTTACAGGGTAATCTTGATCTGATACAAACACTCACAGATGCAGAACAAACCCAGTTGAATACAGAAACGCTTAAACAAATCCAGATGTCAATTGATAACATTAACAGCATATTGAGTGATTTTCGCGAACATTCTGATATTGACTTAAAAAATATTTTAAAAATGAAATCGTATAAGGCAGATTCTAATGAATAACATATACGATGAAATTAAAAAATTTATGGGTACTGATGTTTATATCATGTTTAAAGATAAGGCATTTTATCAGGTGAAATGTCATGAGTTTCTTTCCAGTATTGAAAATGATTCTTTGAATGAATGGCATTTAAAACTTAATGTCATAAACCTTCTGTTATGTGATATGAATATGTTTGAAGCAAATAAGAAAAAATGCGAAGAAATTGCAAATAGTCTCAACAAACAAGAACTCACAGCATATATGCTGGTAAATTTTGCCAACATTCACAGAGGCAGATTTGAAAATGACCTGGCAATCGATTATTATAAGCAAAGTTTAAAGCTGTATTCAGAACTTAACGATCATGCTATGTATTCACGTACTCAGCTGAATTACTCGATTTTACTGGTAAGAATGGATAAATATCTTGAAGCTTATAAAATACTGATCCAATTGCTAGACAATGAGCATATTAAGTCAGATAAAACTTTATTGATGGGCGTTTATTCCTGGTTAGCAGTCATTGAGAGTAGTTTTAATAATTATGAAAAAAGCATAGAATACAATGTTTATATGGCAAATTTAGCACTTCAGGTAAAGAATTTGTCAGCTTACTCTGTTTGCCAGAATTCTTTGGGGCTGTCTTATAATTATCTGGGTAAATACGATATTGCGCTGGAGTGTTTTCTGTCAGCACAAAAGATTGCGCTGGAGTATTCTAATTTTGATTTGATGGCAGATGTGCTGCATAATATTGGTCTTGTCTATCAAAAAATGTCAGATATTGAAAATGCCATGTTATTTTTTCTTCAATCTCTGGAATATCGAAAAAAAACATCAAATTTCAATAATCTTGCAATTACCTATTCCGTATTAGGAAAAATTTATTACGACAAACAAGATTGGGAAAAAGCAAAAGAGTATTTTTCTCAGGCACTTGAAATCCGTAAAAAATACAATTTGCTTCTACATCTTAAAGAAAGCTATCTCGATTTGGCAGATTATTATCTGGCATCCAATCAGTTAAATATAGCTCAATCTCTGGTGAATAACATTCTCAGTGATCAATCTAATACCAATCCCAGTGTTATTGCTAGATCTTATTCTATTTTAGAAAAACTTAATGCTATTAATGGTGATTATTCATCTGCCCTAAGGTATGCCAAAATGAAAAATCAACACTGGAAACAATATAATAGTCATGAATCCCAGCAAAAAATAATTGCCTTAAAAAACAGATTTGATATGGAAATTATAAAACATGAAACACGTGAAAAGATAGAACTGGAAAAAAAGAAAACAGCTCTAGCACTGGCAATAAAAACTAAAAACAGATTGACCATCCCTGTGAACAGTATTAAAGAAAAAATAAATGAATTTAAACAAGAACTGGAAAAGCATGGTTTAAATGATAAATATGCTACTTATATCAGTCGTCTTTCCCATTCATTGGACAGAATTGAAGCGATAATGAGTACTTTTGAAAACAATCAGAATATCAGTTTCAAAGAATATGTTCAAAAATGGGAAATGGTGGAATTTATAAAATAAAGCTTTTTAGATAAATTACTTGACAAAAAATATTGTCATTTTTTATTTTACATATATTGTGTTATAGAAGCGGGCTTAGCTCAGTCGGTAGAGCATCAGCTTCCCAAGCTGAGGGTCGCGGGTTCGAATCCCGTAACCCGCTCCATTTTTTATACCCTTTGATAATTAACCAGAATGATTTAAAAATAAGAGGGTATCACTAGGTGTATTTTCTCTCAGTCCTTATGTCAGGAAGGTATACAGATGAATATTGATATTCGAATCGAAACAGCTAAAGATCATTCAGAAATACCCATTATCAATGATTTTTATATCCACAGTAAATATCATCCCATTGAAGAGGGAATAAAACTTGCCAATACCATACTAGAACAAAAACCAAATTTAAATATACCATTGGTAGTTTATGGCTTAGGATTTGGATATCATATTCTTCCTCTTCTGAATTATTTTAATCAAATCTATGTTGTTGAATCTTTTTCAGAATTGATACAGCTGGCTAAAAATAAACCTCATTTGACTGAATTATTTGCGAAAGTAAAAATAATCCAAAGTATAGATGAATGTCCCTACATCTCTGATTACATTTCTCTTTCTCTCAGATCTGAATATCGCTGGCAAGAAGCTTTTTTTAAAGAAATTTCAAAAAAAATGATGATAAAATCATCTGAATATTCTGTTCAGCCTGATGAGTTAAGAGTTTTAGTCAATTTTCCTGTTTACGGAGGATCTTTCACTACGGCAGAATATGTAAGCAAAGCATTTTCAGAATTGGGTTGTTCAGTCCAGAATATGAATAATGAAATTGCTGAGAAATTACTAAGATATATACTTGAAATGAATCAATATCAGGGCACAATGGCCCAAAAACTCACTAACCTTATGAGTAATTTATTATGGGAAAGATTTATATCGTTCAAACCGCATATCATATTTTGTCTGGCTCAGGCACCTATCGATAATGAAGTGATAAAAGCGATTCGGCAAACTGGTACAGTGGTTGTTTTTTGGTTTGTTGAAGATTTCAGACGATTTCCTTACTGGCAGGATGTCTCAAAATATGTAGATTATTTTTATGTAATCCAGAAAGGTGAATTTGAATCATTACTGAAACAGATGGTTACCACAAAAACACCATTTCTACCTATGGCTGCACCTTGTAATTTTTCGGACTATGCTTCTCTGGATAATTCAGATGCTTCCTTTTTCACCTCTGATGTATCATTTATGGGTGCTGCTTTTGTAAACAGAGTTCAATTTTTCAACCAGTTAAAACCTCAGAATTTTAAACTATGGGGAACTGGCTGGTATCAGTTCGATCAGTTTAAAAACTTCTGTCCACTAAAAGATCAGAGAATCAGTATCGCTCAAAGTGTAAAAATCTATCAAAATACTAAAATAAACATCAATCTTCATTCTTCAATGGAGAATGATATTTTAAATCCATACGGTGATTTTATTAATCCACGTACTTTTGAAATTATGGCATGCAATGCCTTTCAGCTGGTTGATGACTCGCCAGCAATTCGTGAATTTTTTGTGCCAGACAGAGATCTGGTTGTTTTTACCACAATTGAAGAGGCAATTGATAAAATTCAATTTTATTTAAGACATGAAAGCCTTAGAAAAAAAATTGCTTTATCTGCATATCAAAAGGTTAAAAAATATCATACTTATTCTCACCGGATGAAACAGGTCTTAGATCAAATCATTAGTGAATCTCCTTTTATCAGGTCTTGTGTAGAAAACGAACAGGATAAATTAAAACAAGTTGTAAAAAAGATAAATGACCCTGACTTTGAAAATCTTATTGCCGGAATAAAACCAGCTATGAGAAACTCAACACAGCATATCATTCAAAAAATCAAACAGTCCAGTGTAAAAAATAACCAGTATAAAAACATAGTTTCCCTCTTAGAGACATTTTTGGGAGGTGAATAGGGTGAAAGTTTTAATTATTAATTTAACGCGTCTTGGTGATATTATTCAATCAATTGGACTTATCCGTGGATTAAAAAAGAAATATGTCACTTGTGAGATAGATTTTCTTGCAATGTCTTCCTTTTCAGATATATTACATAATATTCCTGAAATCTCCGAAATTATTTGTCTTAATGATAAATTATTGGTTGATGAAATCCAAAATGATGTATGGAGTGCTTTTATAGAGTTATATGATAAAATTAATTATTTAAACAATAAAAATTACGATATAATCATCAATCCAGTCATTTCTATTCAGTCTTCATGGCTAAGCTCACTCATTCAGGCTAAAGAAAAAAAGGGAATGATTGTTAATTCAGAGGGTGAACAAAGCGTACGGTCGAACTGGTCAGCGTTTTTACTCGCTAATCAGCACAATTTAGGGGATCATTCATTTAATCTTGTGAATATTTTTGCAGGTGTCGGTGAATGTAATTTTACTATCGAGGATTATTCCCTGAAACCTGATGCAGAATCCAATCTATACATGGAAGATTTATTAACAACTGATTTCATCAATAAGCGTTCCAAAAAAATAGGTCTTCATGTGGGTGCAAGTCAATCTAATAAAAGTTGGTCTCTTGAATCTTTTAAAAAACTGGTTATCAGGCTTTGCCAAAATCCTGAATATGATGTAATCTTATTTGGTGGATATAAAGAGACAGAGATTAAAGATTATTTCAATGACATAAAGTCTCGCAATTTTCATAACTGGATTGGTAAATTTAAACTCAAACAACTTATTTCTGCTATTTCTCATACTGACCTTTTTATTAGCAACGATACAGGTCCTATGCATATTGCAGCCTGTACTAAAGTACCTGTAATAAACCTTTCTTTAGGCCCTGTGTCGATGTGGGAGACAGGTCCATATTCTATGGATGCAATTGTTTTGCAGGCAAATATTGAATGTCATCCATGCAGTTTTTCTTACGAATGTCCCCATTGGAATTGTCATCAGAAAATTCACCCTGATTCTGTGTATGAGTTAACGTATTCTGTGTTAGAAGGATTACCTTTACCTGCATTAAATCCTGATATTCGATACTGGAAATCAGCGATTGATTCTTTCAATTGTATACACTGGGTTCCATTAACTAAGCGTAAAATTACCCAAAAGGAATTACTTTTCGAGATAAAGCGTGCAATATGGGGAATTTGCCTGTTTTTTGATTTAGATTTCTCAGAATCCATTATGAAACAGTACATACATTTTATAGAAACTTACTACGATACTGACAGATACGATTATAGTGAAGTCTTCGCAAGATGTTCTGTTTTAACTGAAAATTGTGCTCAGATTATTAATGGATTAGTCATCATATCAGAAATTCCACAGAATAATAAAAATAATCTTGACAAGATTAAAACAATTTGGTCTAATGTAAAAGAGCAAAAAGAACTAATGAATTCTCATGCTCAACAATATAGTGTGATTTATGATTGGTTTCTCTATCTGACTTTTACTGAATCTCAGATAGAAGTGGATGAATTAAAAACACTTACTTTAAAAACCATCCTTTTATACAAAAAGTTTTCACAACAGCTGATACTTTTTCAACAATCAGTTTTAAAATACCATATCCATTAACAGGAGAATAAAATGGAAATTACTTTAAATGATAGTTTATTCGAAATCAAGGTGGCATCTATCAGCACCTTACTCGATATTATTTCACAAATCGAAACTCGGTTGCCTAAAGGATATGTTATTACAGAAATTTCTTTAAACAACAGAATTCTTGAATCAAACTGGTTTTACAATGCCAAAAAAATCTACTTACTGGATGAAGATCGCTTAAGTGTAAAAGCGGAAAATCCAGAACGCTTTTCTTACGAAATACTCGTCAATTCAAAAGCTCAGTATCTGACTATATTAGAAGATTTTGAAAGGATTGCCAATTCATTCAGAGTGGAAGACGAGAAATTAGCAAACCAATATTTTATACAGGGTATAGAGAATCTTCAATGGTATTTTAAAATTCTTGAAGACGCCACTTTACTAATCAATAAACCCTTAAACTCAATTGTAGATAACAATCGTAATTTTAAACAGATTATAACAGATCTTGAAGGAAAAATGGAAGACATTATTACACTGCAACAAAAACAAGACTGGATTATGCTGGCTGACGTGATTGAATACGAGTTAGTTCCTGATCTCAGAAAAGTGTTTAAAATCTACGATCTTTTAGAAATAGAATAATTGCCCTAATTAAAAAAACCGGCTTTTTAAAAGCCGGTTTTTTGTTTTATTAAAAATTTCTGTTATTTCATTCCTGAAGAAATGGCCAGACCTAAATTGAAGATAGGTAAATATACCACGACAATAATGGATCCAACAACAGCCGCCATGATAATGATCAACAATGGTTCAATCAAAGACGTTAAGCGTTCGATAACTGTATCAACCAGTTTCTCATAGAATTGAGCTGCTTTACCCAGTAATTTGTCCATTTCACCGGTTTCTTCACCGGTTGCAGTTAACTGAAGTAAGGTTGAAGGAAAAACACCCGTTTTTCGGAAAGCACCGGCTATACTGTAGCCTTCTTTAACCATGACTCTAGATTTACGAATTGCATTTTCAATCACTGCATTTTGAACGACATTTTCAGATAACTCAAGTGTATCCATAATAGGTACACCTGCAGTCATCAAAATACTAAAGGTTCTGGCAAATTTTGACATAATGGAATTTGTTACTAATCCGCCTATCACAGGGATTTTAAGCAATGTTTTATCAAAGATGAAACGTCCTTTGTCAGTCAGATAAACCAGGAACATTGCAAAGAAGAACATTACAATCATAAACACTGTAAAAATCACATTGTTTCTAATCAAATCAGAGATATAGATAGCGGTTTGTGTTGGTAAAGGCAGATCTGCACCAAATTTTCCGTACACTTCAGAAAACATAGGGATAATATAGTAGAATAAACCCCAGACTACACCCGCAAGAAAGACAATAATAAAAGCAGGATAAGCCATTGCAGATGTTACTTTTCGACGGGTATCTTCTATTTTTTCTAAATAATCTGAAAGTTCGTCAAGGATTGTATGCAGAGTACCAGAAACTTCACCAGCCTTTACAAGAGCGACGTAAAGCGGATTAAATATACCAGGATGTTGTTCAAGAGATTCAGATAAACTGTATCCCTTGCGGATATCATCACTAATCTTTTTTAAGACTTTACGGAATTTTTTATTCTTTTCTTCTTTTTCAAGATCAGAAATCGCTTTCTCAATCGTAAGACCGGCAGAGAACATTGTTGATAACTGTCTGGTAAAGAATACTAAAACAGTAAGAGAAATACCTGTTTTAATCTTGTAAATGGTAAGCATCAGCTTATCAAACAGGGACATATTTCCTTTAAATGCACCTTCTGCGGCACTCTTTACGGAAATGATTGTTCCGCCTTCTTTACTTAACTTATCAATTGCTTCATCCATGGAAGATGCTTTCAGAACACCCTCTACACGTGCTCCTTTTGCATCTTTGATGATATATTGAAATGCTGCCATATATTATAATCCTTGCTTTTTAATCAAATACGGTTAATTTGATAACTTCACGAATGGTAGTTATCCCCTGAATCATTTTTTCAGTAGCGGCTTCATGCAGTGTCATCATACCATTTTCCAGTGCAGCATCTCTGATTTTATCCTGATTTGCACCTTCAAAAATTAATTGTCTGATATTCGCATTGACTTCCAGCATCTCGAAAATACCAGTACGTCCTGCATAACCTGTATTGTTACAATGAACACAACCAGCACCAATTTTGAATTTCACATCTTTTGCTTTTTCTTTACTAATACCAGCGGAGAATAATTCATCTTCTGTTGGTGTATAATCCATAATACAATGTTTACAAATCTTTCTGACAAGTCGCTGAGCCATCACCAGATTCAGAGAGGAACCTACCAGATAAGGTGCAATACCAATATCAATCATACGGGTAATGGTTGAAGGCGCATCATTCGCATGAAGTGTTGAGAACACAAGGTGACCGGTAAGAGAGAATTTAATCGCAATATCAGCCGTTTCTTCATCTCGAATTTCACCAA
>JAGOCT010000281.1 GCA_017998585.1 Candidatus Cloacimonadota bacterium
TTCTGTCGAAAAACATCAGCTGGAACTGGTTCATAAAAAAATCAGACAGAGTGAATTCAAACGACAGATGCCTGATATGATGGAATAAATTTGATATAGACGTGCTGTACCGCAAGCTACCAGCTTGCGAAATTCGTACTGTGAGCTACCAGCTTGCGAAAATACACATTACCTACAAAGCAAGATGCTTGTAGTACTACTGTAGATCGACCTCCTGGTCTTTAAGTCACATAGCAGTGAAATGAATCATTATCGGAGACATATATGCTGTTTAGCAGAAACCGTTGTAAAGAATGCAAAAAAATCATCGGACATCGATACTGTTTGAGAAAAGGCAAACACATTTGCTGGCATTGCTGTAATCAGATGAGATCTGACTTTAAATGTCCTGTAACCTGTGAATATCATTTGAAATCAGCAGATCCTGAACAAAAAAAACTGGCAATCAACGCCAAAGTGGATTCTAAAAGTGAATTAGACGAGTTAAACCATCTGATTGCAGATTACTGGATGAATCATCAGGCAGAAGAGCTGGATTTGGATATACCGGTTTTAATGATAAACGATGAAAGTAAAAAGCAAAAGCTTCATCATTTTTTATTATCTGTAGAATTTCCAGAAGACACAAAAGCTTATTTATTTAAGCGTTTAGGTTTTTCATATAAAGCGCAAAACAGTGAAAAACATTTTGAAGATGATGCGCTCACATATATGGAACTTCTTTTAGAAGGCAATTTTGAAGAGGCTTTGAAGCGGTATGTCCCCTGGCAGTTAAGTGATAATGAGTATAATCATGAATTGTTACTGGCGCATTTTAAGAGTCATCATTCTATCCGCAAATTATCTCATTTTAGTCTGATTGCTTCCGGCATGTCTGCTCAGGCAAAAGAGGCATTTGTAAGTTTTGAACTGAATAATAATCAGGAATTTACCCTAATTCTGACACCTCAGGATAATCATTGGTCTGTTCGTTATCAGGCATTTGGTGCGGTTAATCTGGTACGTACAGAAAATGAAGCCTTACGTTTTATTGCAGGAGCGCTGGCAAAACAAGAGATCGAAACCGCCTACCGTTATCTGACCAATTATAAACAAATCTATTTCTTCTCGGCAGACCTTTACTACTATGAAGGCCTCTATTACAGTATCAGAGGCGAAATGAAACATGCCAAAAATGCTTATGAAACAGCCATTGCGCTTGATCCTTTCTTTGTGGAAAGTTATTATAACCTCGCTTTTATCTGGCAGGCAGAAAATAAAATGGATAAAGCTAAAATGCTCTATTACCAGATTTTGAAAATCAAACCGGATTACCTCAATGCACTTAATAATCTGGGAACGATCTGTCTGTTCGAAAAGAATGTAACAGAAGCCACCAAACTATTTGAAAAATGCCTGGAAATTGACCCTAACTATGAGTATGCCCAGAAGAATCTGGAAAAAATCAAAGAGATTTTCTAATCGTGTTAAACTCCAGGATGGCAGAAAGTAACGTAAGCTACCCGCTTGCGATATAGTCACCCAATCTAATTATAGAAACAGGATATTTATGGCTTACCAGGAAAAATACATGAAGCTTGCCATAGAGACTGCCGAAAAAGGACGCTTTCTCAGCCGACCTAATCCATTTGTCGGGGCAGTCATAGTGAAAGACGATACCGTTATTGGCTTGGGATATACCCAAAAGTGTGGTTCAGATCATGCGGAGATTGTCGCCTTAAAGCAAGCCGGAGATCAGGCAAAAGGAGCATCACTCTATGTAACACTGGAACCTTGCTGTCATTATGGTAAGACACCCCCTTGTACTGAGGCGATTATTAAGGCAGGGATAAAACATGTTTATGCCGGCCTGAGTGATCCCAATCCAGCCGTAAACGGAAAAGGTTTTGGTTATCTGTTACAGGCTGATATAGAAGTAGAATTTGGTTTTATGGCAGAGCAGATCGAAAAGCAGTTAGAAGCATTTCTGACCTGGAAACGTTTGAAAAGACCATTTGTGATCATGAAGAATGCGACCTCTCTGGATGCGCGGATCGCCACTTCCACCGGAGAATCTAAATGGATTACCAATAACGAATCCAGAAAGATTGTGCATCAGATTCGTGCTGAGGTTTCTGCGATTATCAGTGGGGTCAGAAGTGTAATAGCAGATGATCCTCTCTTGAATGTAAGGATTAGTGACGTCAGACATTTTGAGACAAATGAGTTACTGACAGGATGCGCTTCTCCAATTCGGGTGATACTCGATCCTTTCCTGGAGATTCCCAAGCATAGTTTGATTGTTGAAACAGCCAGTCAGTATCCAACTCTGATTGTCAGATCTGAGAATCCTGATTTTGTCAGTCAATCTGATGAGTTGCAATTTCTGGATAAAGAAGACTATCTCAGAGAGATGTCTTGTGAAGTGCTTGCAGTTAAAGCAACTCAAGATAAAATCGACCTGAAATCACTGCTCACTGTATTGTCTGAGAGAGAAATCAGTTCGGTGCTGGTAGAAACCGGACCTACGTTGGCGACCTCCTTTCTGAAAGCGCATCTGGTAGATAAAATCTATTATTTTATTGCCCCAAAGATACTGGGAGGGCAAAATACAGTGTTTCAGGATTTAAATATCGAAACGATGGATTCGGCGATTCAACTCCATTTCGATTCTGTCCATCAGATAGAAAGTGATATACTGGTAAAGGCTTATGTTTCAAATCATCGGTGACCGGATCATTGCTGCATTTACCGGCTTCATTGAGTTTATCTCATTCTCGATAGAGACTTTTTTTAAAATCATTCTGTTCTCTAAACAGACCAATGTCAGCTCACTGGTATTACTCCGTCAAATTCTCTTTACCGGATATGAAGCGCTGGCGCTGGTGCTAGTCATTGCGACTTCATTAGGTGGATTGATTATTATCCAGTTAGGTCCACTGCTTCAAAGCTTTGGTCAAAATCATGTCCTTTATTCAATATTGGTGATGGGTATTACCCGAGAACTGGCTTGCGTGCTGACTGCCTTTTTGATAGTTGCCCGTTCTGGTACAGCGATTTCTACTGAATTAGGTAATATGAAGGTAAATCAGGAAATTGAGTTGATAGATTCCATAGGCATTTCTCCAATCTCTTATCTGGTTGTACCCCGCATGGTAGGCGTAACAGTTGCTTGTGTGGTATTATCGATCTATTTTAATCTGGCTGCTTTTTTAGGAGGCTGGTGGGTAGCCAGCTTTGTCAGACCAATCCCATTTTCTGAATTTTCAAATATGTTGTTGAAAACGCTTTCGATTCAGGACATTATACAAAGTATTATCAAATCACTTGTTTTTGGAATATTAATCTCCTTAATCTCAGCCTATCAGGGTCTTAAGGTAGATAAAGCAATCACAGAAGTCCCTCAGCGAACGATAAAAGCTGTGGTTTATTGCATCAGCACAATTATTATCACAGATATTAGTATCACATTGGTATTCTTTATATTATGAATCAGTCAATTGAAATCAGGAATGTAAAACACCGTCTGAGTACGGATAGCTGGCTGGAAATACCCGAACTAATCATAAACCCAGGTCACAATATTTTAGTCAGAGCCGAAGCTGAAAGCGGACTGAGTACTTTTTTAAAACTGATAAGTGGCGTTATTCCCCCAGAATCGGGAGCGATTCGTATTTTTGGAGAAGACTTAAACTATTGCAATGAATCGATATATCAAC
>JAGOCT010000282.1 GCA_017998585.1 Candidatus Cloacimonadota bacterium
GACAGGGCTTTTCTCTGTTCCGCTCCTCCGGAGCGGAGGTTGATGGATTGGCTTACCCCACGGATAAAAAGTCTGTGCGAAAACCTAAATTCCGTAGGAATTACCGAGTGGTAGCCAGATGCGGAAGCGTCTGGTATAGAGTGTGTTACAAAGCAAGCGCCATAGGTGCGACCGAATAAAAATCTGCCTTTTTGCACAGACTCTAAATCCATTGGCTATTTATATCATACCCTTTTCCGTGTCTTTACGTGCTTTCCGTGGTCGCAAAATCAAATCGAATATCATAAAATACAAAGTATTCAGATTTTCATTGACATAAAAACCAAACAAAAAAGAATTAGTTAAAAATACTATAAATCAGGAGATAATAATGGCAACGATTCGTCCTTTTGCGGCAGTTCGCCCGGCTAAAGAAAAAGCAAACCTTATTGCAGCATTACCTTACGATGTGATGAATTCTGATGAAGCAAGAGAAATGGTAAAAGATAATCCACTCAGCTTCTTACATGTAGATAAATCAGAAATTGATTTACCAAGAGAAATTGATCTTTATGACGAAAAAGTTTACCAAAAAGCAAAAGAAAACCTTTATTCACTGATTGATAACAACCACTTAATCACTGAAGAAAAACCTTGTTTGTACCTTTATCAGCAGATCATGAATGGTCACGCACAAACCGGTCTGGTAGCTTGTTCTTCCGTACAGGAATATGAAAATGATATTATCAAAAAACACGAGCACACCCGTGCTGAAAAAGAAGCTGACCGAATCAAACATGTGGATACTTTGAATGCACAAACCGGTCCGATCTTCTTAACTTACCGTGCTCAGCAGGAAATTACTGACAGAATGAACGAAATCATGAAGAATGCACCATTATATGATTTTACTGCCGAAGATGATGTAAAACACATCGTTTGGATTATTGAAAACGAAGCTGACATCAACTTCTTTACCGAGAAATTCAAAACCGTTAATTACCTCTACATTGCTGATGGTCATCATCGTTGCGCTTCTGCTGTCAGAGTTGGTCAGAGAAGAAAAGCGGCTAATCCAAATCATACCGGCAACGAAGAATATAACTACTTCCTCTCAGTTATCTTCCCTGATAACCAGTTAGCAATCATGGATTATAACCGTATCGTCAAAGATCTTAACGGCAATAGCAAAGAAGAATTCTTAAATAAAGTAGCAGAAATGTTTGAAATTAAAGAAGTTTCTGCTGATCAGCCATATCATCCTGAAACAGCTCATACCTTTGGTATGTATCTGGATAAAATGTGGTACAAATTGTCAGCTAAAGCAGGTACTTACCAGGAAAATGATCCGGTTAACTCTCTCGATGTATCTATCATGCAGAACAACCTGCTCAACCCTATCCTGGGTATCGGCGACCCAAGAACTGACAAAAGAATTGACTTCGTGGGTGGTATCCGCGGTTTAAATGAATTAAGCAAAAGAGTTGATGCCGGCGAAGCAGTCGCTTTCTCTATGTACCCCACTTCAATTGAACAGTTAATGAATATCGCTGATGCAGGTCAGGTGATGCCTCCTAAATCTACCTGGTTTGAACCTAAATTACGCTCCGGCTTATTCATCCATTTATTAGGATAATATACACATTTTGCAGGGCAGTTTATCTGCCCTGTTTTCTTTTCAATTCAGAGGCTTAATGAAAAAATATTCCATTGTCAGCTTAGGTTGCCCAAAGAATTTAGTCGATTCAGAATATTTCAATCAAATCTTTATAGACTCAGATTTTACCTTGACAGCAGATGCTGAAAAAGCAGATTTTGTCCTGATCAACACCTGCGGATTTATCAATCCGGCTAAAGAAGAATCTATCAATACCATCTTTGAATATACCGAACTCAAAAAACAGAATAAACATCTACAAGTCATCGTAACCGGTTGTTTAGTAAAAAGATACATGGATGATTTAAAAGCAGAAATCCCTGAAGTCGATCACTGGATTGAACTGAAGGATTTTGAAACCTTAAAAACAATCCTGCATACCAATCGTTCATCGGATAAAAGAGCAATTTTAACCCCCAAATACTACGCTTATCTTAGAATCAGTGACGGCTGCAATAACCATTGTGCCTACTGTGCCATACCAGGTATCAGAGGTGATTTGAAGAGTGAGCCAATGGAATCTCTGATAGAACAGGCTAAAGATCTGGCAAACCAGGGAGTCAAAGAGCTGATCATCAATGCACAGGATACCTCTCAGTATGGAACAGACCTCTACCAACAGCAGATGCTGATTCAATTGATAAAATCGATTCATGAGATCGAAGGAATTCAGTGGATCAGACTACTCTATCTCCATCCGGCTCATCTGAGTTTGGAAATGATAGATGAGATTGCATTACTGCCAAAGCTTTGTCATTACTTTGATATCCCTTTGCAGCATATCAATGATGAGATCCTGCAACAGATGAACCGGCATACCAACAAAGCCCATATTCTATCTGTATTGAATCACATCCGTCAAAAAATGCCTGACGCTGTTCTTCGCACGACCTTTATCACCGGATTTCCGGGTGAAGATACCAAAAAGTTCAATGAACTGCTCCGCTTTATCAAAGAAATCAGATTTGATAAACTGGGTGCTTTTGCCTATTCTCCGGAAGAAGGAACTCCTGCGATTGATTTTGAAAATCAGGTCAAACCCAAAACAGCAGAGAACAGAAAAGACCGAATCATGATGCTGCAACAGGAGATTTCTGCTCAAAATCTGGAAAAGTTCATCAATCGTGAAATTGAAGTTATCATTGAGAAGAAATCACAGGATAAAGGATTTCAATGGGAAGGCAGAAGCAGATACGATGCACCTGAAATTGACGGAATTGTCTATATTACCAAAGCCAATGCGAAAATAGGCGATATCATCAAAGCAAGAGTGATTGAGACATGGGAATATGATCTGGTGGCAGAAGGGCTGTAGGACAAGATTTACTACTGTACTACAAGCATCTTGCTTGTTGCGATTGTACTCCATCACTTCAAACTATGATCTCACTGACAGTATCTAATACAGGAAGGATAAAATATGTTTTTACTTGATCCGGAAAATATAAGAATAGACAGAACCTTACTGATATCTCTTGAAGAGAAAAAGAAAAAACTATTTCGTTATCTCGTTTACGAAAAACAATATAACAATTTGAAATTATTTCGTTCTTACCTCAAAGGCTTACTCAGACTTCAGGATGTCATGAATGCCAAGAGTGCCCAATTTGAAGCCAGCAGTCGTCTTGAAGCAGAATCCTACCTCTCCCATCTGGCACAGGGTCTGGAATATATTGCCGATGAAGTGATCAAAAACCATTGTATTTGCGATCATAAAGACATTCTTTATATTCACTACCTGCTTGACCCTGAAAGTCATTCAAAATGTAACGGCACCTACCGAAAAACCCTTGTTCAAATCGGCAGACTGAATCCCCCTGAAGCCAAACGTATCTATTCACTGATGGACAATATGTTTTACAATTCAGCAGAAATATCAAATTCAATTATTAAAGCCATATACCTGCATCATGAAATTGTCAGAATTCATCCTTTTACCGATGGCAATGGCAGAGTTGCCAGACTCTCGGAAAACTGGGTTCTAATGCATGATCTCTACCCGCCTATCATCATATCTTCAGCCAAAGACAGACAGGCTTATATACGCGATTTAGAGAAC
>JAGOCT010000283.1 GCA_017998585.1 Candidatus Cloacimonadota bacterium
ACGAGCTTAGAAAATATGACCCCAATATCAATGTTGTTATTGCCAGTGGCTTTAAAAATGATCAGGAGATTGAAATACTAAAATCTGAAGGCCTAACTGATTATATAACAAAACCATATCGTCTTGAAGATTTAAACAGAATTCTAAGTAATGTTAGTCAGTAATTATTTGAAGTAAGATATTTGTTGATTGATGGCTTTATTACTTCGTTCTGATGCCTTTTTTCTTTTACTGTAAGTGATACGAATGTGAAAAATGATTCTATCATTCTTTTCTATTTGACAAATCTGGATTAAATCCGAGTCATAAAAAAGACCAGGTTACCGATGTCACATCACATACAGAGCTTAAGGCTGCTTACTTCCGTACCTGACCTGGTTCGCAAGTAGCGATTGCATCGGACCTGGCTTTTACCAAACTAAATTATTGGATATAATTGTCAATAAATTTTTAGATTAATTACCTGCAAGTTTTTTAATTTCAGTTACCTTGTCAGTTTTTTCCCATGTGAATTCTTCAATTTCACGTCCAAAATGACCATAAGCTGCTGTTAATCGATAAATTGGGCGTCTTAATTTCAAGCTTTCAATGATACCTTCAGGGGTAAGTTCGAACACTTGTCTGATTATACTGACAATTTGTGAGTCAGAGATTTTTCCTGTTCCAAAGGTGTTAACTAATAAAGAAACAGGTTCTGCAATACCAATTGCGTATGCAAGCTGAACTTCTATTTCATCAGCAAGGTCAGCTGCCACAATATTTTTAGCAATATATCTTGCCATATAAGCTGCACTACGATCAACTTTTGAAGGATCTTTCCCTGAGAATGCACCACCACCGTGCCTACCCATACCACCATAGGTATCTACAATTATTTTGCGACCAGTAAGCCCTGTGTCCGCATGTGGACCTCCAATCACAAAACGACCGGTAGGATTAATAAATATTTTGGTGTCTTTATCAATCATATTCGCAGGAATAATAACATCAATGACGTGTTTTTTTAAATCTTTTTCAATTTGTTCATGAGTAACATCTGGATTATGTTGAGCTGAGATTACGACTGTATCTACACGTATTGGTTGATTATTGTCATCATATTCTACGGTAACCTGAGTTTTTCCATCTGGTCTAAGATAGTCTAAAACAGGTAAATTATTCTTATCGCCTTTGCGAACAAAAGCAAGTCTTTGTGCCAGTTTTTGAGATAATGAAATGGGGAGGGGCATTAGCTCAGGTGTTTCTTTCACTGCATATCCAAACATCATTCCCTGATCGCCAGCACCCATTGCATGGGTTTTGGTTTTATCTACACCCATTGCAATATCAGGTGATTGTCTGTCAATGCTTGTTAAAACAGCACACGTTTTGTAATCAATACCAAACTCTGCATTAGTATAACCAATTTCTTTAATTGTATTTCTAACAATTTCAGGGATATCAACGTAACATGAAGTCGTAATTTCTCCACCAACTAAAGCCATACCAGTTGTTACAAATGTTTCGCAAGCTACACGTCCGTATGGGTCGCAGGTAAAAATTGCATCTAAAACTGCATCAGAAATCTGATCGGCCATTTTATCTGGATGACCTTCGGTTACAGATTCCGAGGTAAATACATGAGGTTCCTTTATCATTTTTCCTCCCTTAATGAGTATTTATTCACACTATATTATGAACGATCTGGGTGATCGTCCAGGTGAAACGACCGAAAGATCGTTTAAAAAGCTCTTATCAAAATCTGAATCAAAGTCAATTATGTCAATAAAAATCTATATATTTTGTTTTAAATAATTGATAAAATTGATTGTTGTAGGATTTGTCTGATTGAGTATTGCCAGATAAAAGCTGATCATATCTCCCAGATATATGAGAGAAAAAACCTTTGTTAGTGGTATGTCTCCGTCTGCAAAGAACTCCAGATAATCAATATTCTGCTCGTTTAAGAGCTTTTTAAAGACTCTGATTCGTTTTTCATAGTTATTCTCTTCATTAAAGAATCGGAGAAAAACAGGCATAAAATGGTTGTTAAATGATTTATTTTCCCAGGCTTCTATTTCATTATGATTCATTTCTGGAAATGTATGGAAATAAGCTGGATATTTTGTATTTTCATTGATTTGACATTTCCAGCGGTAAGCAACTGCTGATAAAACAGGGTTTGATGAATATAGAAGCGGTATTTTTCCATTTAAATTTTCTGCAGAGCTCTTTGCAAAATTTTGTGTCGAAGGAACTGATTTTGCAACAGCACCCGCTTTCATCATAAGTGCCGCTGCAACTTTGTTGACAGCCTTAGTCTGATCTTCAACGATTCCATTTAACTCCAGTACTTTTAAGACTGAGAAAAACAGCCAGGCTATTGCAGAACGAGGTGGAAATCCTGGCTTTAACTCTAGCCAGGGATAAAGATTGTCAAGAATAGATTTTACTTTACCTCCGGTTGTAACACCCCAAATAATTGCCTTTTTTTCAATCGCTGTTTTTAAACAGGCAACAGTCTCTTCTGTATCTCCAGAATAAGAACAAGCAATAAAAAGTGTGTTTTCATCACAGTACGGGAGATAATAATCTTTTACAATATTGATACTTATATTTTGATTATACAGTGCATAGATGATGTCTCCTGCAATAGCTGAACCACC
This sequence comes from Candidatus Cloacimonadota bacterium, assembly GCA_017998585.1. Next base: position 2,646 of record JAGOCT010000283.1, read on the forward strand.
CATCCCAGAAATGATGACTTTATTGATTTTTGTTTGAGGATTTTTCTCGAAATGATGTATATTTGCTTTGAAATAAGCTTCAAGTATATGCTCTGGCATATGGATTATTTTATGATACATATCTTCTGTATCTATCTGTTTGATTAAATCGATGTTATCTAACACATTCATATAAACCGTCCATTTTTACTTTTTTCATTTATGTAAGCCTTAATTTCTTCGGCTTGTTTTTCAAAACCTTTTTTTCCCATCAGGGCATAAGTTGCAATCTTGCCTGCTTCAACACCAGGCTGATCAAGAGGATTGATGTCCAGATAATAACCTGCAATGATTGTCTGCATTTCGTACAGGTATATAAACTCGCCTAGATTTTCTTCGTTAATCTCAGGGAAAATGATGTTACAGTTGGGGCGTCCGGCATCTGTGAGTGCAATTTCAGTTGCGAGTCTTTCTGCTAGCAGTAATTCACTGATATTTTTTTCTCCCAGGTAATTGATTTCGCTTCTCTCTGGATAAAGATTGGGTATTTTGAAATCAAAGCCATAATTTTCTACCGTAATAAATGTAATAATTTTATCATTTGGACCTTCAGCATAAAGCTGAATCTGGGAGTGTTGGTCGGTAGTACCTAATGCTTTTACCGGAGTTTGTCCTACTTCAATCTTTTTACCTGCGAGATCAAATCGTTTTCCAAGACTTTCTGCCCATAACTGTCTGTACCAGTCCGCAAAGTCATATAAAGAATTGACATAAGGCATCATTACAGAAATATTCTTATTTTTTTTCATGTACAGATAGTGAATCATTGCATTAAGATAAGCCGGATTTTGCCAGATACAATCTTTGTCGCATCTGTCTCTCATGTTTGCTGCACCTTTAAGCATGGCTTTTATATCAGCTCCGATGAAGGCTGAAGAAACTAAACCTACATCTGTCAGAACAGAAAAACGACCTCCTACACTATCAGGCACGATAAAATCTTTGTAGCCTTCTTCTTTAATCAGTTGTCTTAAGAATCCTTTTTCTTTGTCTGTTGTTATTATA
>JAGOCT010000007.1 GCA_017998585.1 Candidatus Cloacimonadota bacterium
CCCTTGCCTGCTTCACCGGCATGAGCGGCTTCAACTGCTGCATTTAAAGCAAGTAAATTAGTCTGAAATGCAATTTCATCAATGGTTTTGATAATTTTACTGGTTTCTTGTGATGATTTAAGTATAACACTCATCGCATCACTCATTTTGTTCATAGCGATATTTCCTTCATCAACTGATTCAACCGCTTTATCCGCCAGATTCAAGCCCATTTTTGAATTACTTGTATTTCCAGCAGTTAAAGAATTGATTTCTTCCATGGAACTTGAGACTTCTTCCAGTGAACTTGCCTGTTCCCCTGTAGCTTCTGCAAGTACTTGTGAGCCTGAACTGATCTGTGATGAAGCAGAAGAGATTTGCTCTACAGCCATATCTACCTGAATAAGAGAGTCTTCAAGGTTTGCAGCTGCTAAATTGATATTGGTTTTGAATAAGTCCAGATCGCCTTTATACTGACCTTTTACACGAGCGGTCATATCTTTGTTTGCCAGTTTGTCCATTACTTCCATCGCTTCATTTACTGGGTTAATCACAGCATCAAGTGTTTCATTGACCCCTTCAACAATTTCACGGTAAGTCCCTTTATGTTTTTCCGCTTTGGCTCGGGTTTTTAGTCTGCCATTTTTAGCCGCATCAACCAACATACTGGCATCATCAGCCATTGATCGGATATTTTACTCATGTTTTCCATTGCGTGCATCAAATGTGCGGTTTCATCATTGAAGTCAATTTTGAAAGCCACATTGATATCTCCATCAGCTATTTTATTGGCAGCGTCCATACATTGATTAACCGGATTGACAACGCTTTTTGTTATCCATAATGCAAACCAAATACTAATAAATGTACTTGTTATCAATAATATCAAAAATATGATGATTTCATTATTGATTTTCTTAGCGGTTTCTTCTCCAACGGTTACAGCTAAATGATCCTGAAATTCAATCAGTTTAGTTATATTATCAAAGTATTCTGTTTGAGCCGCTCTTAAGCTCCCACTTAATAATATGATGCATTCATCTTTCTGACCTGATTTGTATTTATCCAGGAATATATTAACTTCCTCAAGATATTTTTCTCTTGAGGGCTTCATTGTATCAAAAAGTTTTCGTCCTTCAACTGATTTAATATTTTCATCAAGATAAGCAATTGATGCCTTTATGGATTCCTTTGAATCTTCAATTCTTTTCATGTCTCTTTCATTATCTGAAACTTGATTAAACAATAACAAATTTCGCATTGATCTTGCTTGAACATTTACTGCATCAATTAATGAATTTGCCTGAGAAGTCTTTTTCATGTCCAGTTTAGTCAAAGTTTCCAGTTTTCCTTTAGAATCAATAAAACTGTTTATTGCAATAATTGACAATACAATTGTTACAAGGATTGCAAAGGCAAATCCAATTCCTAATCTTTTCCCGATTTTTGCATTATTTAACATATTTTCCTCCTCATTTAGAAATCAAAGTTAATTCTTCTTCTGTCAGCACTTTGTTGATATTCAGCAAGGTGATGACCTTACCTTTTACTTTAGCCATACCGGATATGTAGTCTGTATCAAGTGTAACACCAAATTTAGGTGTATTCTCAATATCTTGCTGTACAATGTCCATCACTTCAAGTACCTTATCCACAATCGTACCAATGAACAATTCCGATGTTTCTGTACGTAGTTTTATAATGACAATACTGGTACGGTCATTATAGCCTTGTGAGGGTAACCTGAATTTTGTTCTTAAATCAATCACAGGGATAATTTTACCTCTGAGATTGATCACGCCTTTTACAAAATCAGGTGTTTTTGGTATCGGCGTAATCTCAGGAATGGCGATTATCTGTAAAATCTTTTCTACATGAATGCCATACAACTCATCCATCAGATGAAAAGACAGATATTTACCACTCAGATTACCGGTTTCGACAGTCTCTTTCGTTTCGTTCATCCAAATCCTCCTATAGATTTTCTTATTTTAACATAGCAAATTTTTCCAATGGTGTCAATCATTTTTTATTATTACATTTAAATTAGGCATGATAATTCTATAAATCTGATTATCAAAGAAAATGAAAGGTATCTATCTTCAATATTTTCAATTGTATAAAAAGCATTGAGACGTCCAAAATGAACGTCTCAATAAAATGAGGTATTAACTATCCTATACCTGTAATGTCATGGATTTTATTTTACAAGCATCATTTTTTTCATAATAGAGCTGTTTTTAATATCAATGCGATAGAAATAAACACCACTTGGACACTTCTTTTCTTTATTGTCAGTTCCGTTCCATTCTATCTGATGCTGACCAGCATTCAGACTGTCAGAAACAAGTTGTTTTACGATTTTTCCTTTGATATTGTATATTGAAACACTTACATTTTCTTTTTTATTTAACTCAAATCGAATCATGGTTGATGGATTAAATGGATTCGGGTAATTTGAGATATTTCGTATATCAGGGATAACTGATGAAGCGCTGTTATCAGCAGATAAAGGTGTTAAATGACTATTGATAAAACTCACAACCAAATCAATATTCTGATCTGTTTCAAATAAACTGCCACCATGACCCGCTCCCTGAATCAATGTGTAAAGTGCATTATCCTGTCCTAAAGTCTCTGCTATGGTATTGTAGAGATTAAAAGACTGTAAAATAGGAATATTGGTATCAGCTGTACCATGCTGACATACCATAGGCGCATCATCGGTTGTCACATACTGCATGGCATTGGCTTTATTAGTCAATACAGGCACTGTCTGAATCGGAGCACCTATCAGCCTGGATTCCGGAGAAGTAGCTGCATTGGTATTGATCGTAAATCCCTGAGCTGCTGCCTGTTCATCCATTGTTAAAAACTCTATTGGTCCAAACCAGTCTATACTCACATTGACTCGTGAGGAGTAGTCTGCATTTCCTAATTCAGCACCTTCCAATTCTTCTACTTCACCAGTTGTGCCTAATAAGGAAGATAAACAACCTCCCGCAGATCCTCCCCACGAGATAAACTGATTGGTGTTTAAATGATACTGAGCTGCATTTGCTCTTAAGAATCTGACTGCTGCTTTACAATCTTTGATCTGTGCAGGATAAATTGCTTCGGAACTAAATCTGTAATTTATGGATGCCACAGCAAATCCTCTGGTGACCAGTTTATTGATCATATTAACTTCATTGGCAGCCGCTTTATCACCCATTAAAAAAGCTCCGCCATGAATCCAGATGATAAGCGGATATGAATCTAAACCTGTCGTCGGTATATAAAGATCCAGCTTCTGTTTATTTGACAGATTTGCATAAACTAAATCTGAATAAGTTGCCCTGTTTTCATTTGAATTTTTGGATACTTTACTGTGTAACAACGTTAAAAAGCTACTCAGCAGTATCATCATCAATACAATTAAATGTACCTTTTTTGTCAGTGTTTTTTGTTTTTTCATTTTTCCTCCTAAATTTTGATATAGAAGGGACAATAAAAGCAAGCATGATGCCAATCATTAGTATTTTATCTATCTGTCTATTTTTCAATATGTTTTGAACATTCGTTAAAAGAAAGATTTGCAACATTTTTGTAACACATATTTTTCTTCAAAATAGTTAATTATATTATTTTAAGAAATTTATGAGATTCTTCATAACTGAGGCACAAATGCAACGTTGCAACATTGTTGTCACAGGTCTGAAAGTATATTTTGTCTCCATTTTGAAAATCAAATATCTAAATACTTATTACTGACAATCCAAGATACTTATGTTAAAAGCTAACCTTTCCACTCTCTTTCCTTCCCTTTTCATTCCTACTCCACTCCCCTTCATCTTAACTTCAAATTAAGAAGAATAAAGGAAGCAGTGAGGAAGTAATGAGCTGATGAAAAAGCTGTTTTCTACAGGATAGATAAGGGAATCATATAATTTTTTTGTGTTTTTTGAGTATTCTATAAAGAGAAATAGACTTTGGAAAATTGTTTTTACTACTAGTAGATCATAACTACTCAGGTACTTGTTTACACAATAAATGTGCATCTGCAAAATGTCAAAACGGTTTGTAGGGATGTGCGAAACGGAGCTTGGGTAGTGCCGTACATCCGAAAAACAAAAGGATAACAACCTTGATCTGTGTATCATACAGGTATTCTAAGCGGACGTACGGCGCTTTGCTTCGTAAATCCCTACAGTTGCTATAAATTTATAATTTATTGCACAGCAATTATTACTGTTTTTTAAAATAATAACCAGTACCTGAGTAGTTTCAGTAGATCGTTCGTATTTCAAGCGTCCCGCTTATTTCCTGTTTTTACAAGCTGGAAGTTTGCAGCACGTTTTCGGACGTACGGCGCTTTGCTTCGCACGTCCCTACAGACCATTTTTTTCCTTACTTAATGACATTGTGCTTATAGTACAGGCATTTACAACTTAACGATCCGTACTGCAAGCATCCTAAATTCAGGCTTTTCATAAAAAGATTGACCTATTTTAGTATTTATACTTTTTTGTATCAGAATAAAGTGAAAAAGGTAAGTCATTGAATAAAGTACACATTGAAACACTCGGCTGTAAAGTCAACCAGTATGAATCATCAGCAATCATGGATAATTTGCTAAAAAGAGGCTTCGAAAAGGCAGAATCTCTTGAAGTTGCAGACATTTTCATTCTCAATTCATGTACAGTTACCAACCGAACAGATTTTAAAAGCAGAAATATGATCCGACGATTTTTAGATTTGAAAGAACAAAATCCGGAAAAGATCATCATTATTACCGGTTGCTATGTTCAAAGAGAAAAAGAGCAGGCTGAAGATTTGGGTGATATTGATGCACTGGTCGATAATAACAGCAAAAATATCATACCGGAACTGATTGAGAATCTGATTAAAAATCGCTCCATAGAAACAGAATTGATTACCCCTTTTCATTCAATCAGTGAGTTTAAAGACTTCACAGAACTGCCTTCTGAGACAATGAACGATAAAAGCCGTGCCTTTATTAAGATTCAGGATGGCTGTCATTTTTACTGTGCTTACTGTGCTGTTCCATTTGCAAGAGGCAATCCGCGAAGTCGTCGTCCGGAAAGCATCATTGAGCAGATCAAAAAAATGATTGGGTCAGGTTACAGAGAATTTGTACTCGCTGGTATCAATCAAGGACTGTACGGCATTGATTTTGAAGAAAAAAATCCGATTGCCAACAATCTGGCAGAACTCATTCAGGCGATATGTGATATTCCTGAATATAAAAAAATCCGTCTGAGTTCGGTTGAACCTCAGCTATTTACCGAAGAGCTGATAGAGGTTATCTGTAAAAATGACCAGGTTTGCCCACATCTGCATATCCCTTTACAATCAGGCTCTGATACACTACTAAAAGCGATGAGAAGAAGATATGACACTCATTTTTTTAAAACACTTATTGAAAAACTGATTCATAGAAGACCGGATATTGCTTTTGGATTTGATGTAATTGTTGGTTTACCAGGTGAAACGGATGCCCTTTTCGATGAGACATACCGTTTTTTGAAGGAGATGCCTCTCACCTATTTACACACCTTTATTTACTCAAAAAGAAACGGTACTGATGCAGCCAAAATGCCAAATCAGGTACATGGTAAAACTGCGAAAGAAAGAAGTCAAAAGCTGATCTCCCTCTCTTCTGAAAAAACGGCTCAGTATATCCAAACGCTTATCAATCAACAAACCAGTCTGTTTTGTGTCGCAGAAACTGAAGATAAAGGCTATTTTCATGGCACATCAGATCATTATGTAAAATGCCACTTTAAATCTGATCAAATAAAGGTTAATCAGGGAGATTTAGTCATAATAAAACCGTTAAACGCATCTCATAATGAAGTTTACGCAGATATTAATGAGATTTTTTATCATTTAAAGAAGGATAATTCATGATAGATATTAAAAATCTGAGTGTTGAACTCGGCGGAAAGCCCATCTTAGATGATATCAGTGTTAATATTCCAAATAATTGCAACACCATGATTTTAGGTAAAAGTGGCTCTGGTAAAAGTGTCCTGATGAAAACAGCCATTGGGCTTTTTCCTGCCAAACAAGGAGAAATCCTCATAGACGGACAGAATATCAATCACCTGAAACATCATGAACTCCAGGAAATACGCATGAATATCGGTTATCTGTTTCAGAATGCCGCATTATTTGATTCTCTGAATGTCTATCAAAATGTTGCGTTTCCATTGATAGAACATAAAAAATTCAAGTCTGAAGCTGAAGTAATCAAAAAAGTGAAAGCAACACTTGAAGCCGTACAGCTACCTAATATCATGGATAAAATGCCATCAGACCTCAGTGGAGGCATGAGAAAACGGGTTGGATTGGCAAGATCAATCATCATGGACCCTCAATATATCATCTATGATGAGCCAACTACCGGACTTGACCCGGTAACCGGTTCAGAAATAATTGACTTAATCGGATCTCTCCAAAAAGAACTAAAGATGACCAGTATTGTCATTACACATGATATTGAATGTGTAGAACGACTGGCAGAACATGTTATTATGCTTGAACATCGCAATCTTGTTTTTGAAGGATCTTATAAAGACTTCATGCAGTCAGATCATGTTCAGGTACAACAGTTTATATCGTTTTTCTAACTTTGTAAGCTCTACAAGTATGATGCTTGTATAAAAATTGGAAGTAAATATGAATACTCAGTTTCATTTTTCAAAAAGTGATTTTATCGTCGTTCTGACCGGAGCAGGTATCAGTGCTGAATCCGGTATAAAGACATTTAGAGATAATAATGGTTTGTGGGAAAATCATCCGGTAGATGAAGTCGCTACGCCAGAAGGGTTTATAACTAATCCAAAATTGGTTTGGCGTTTTTATAAGCAAAGATTCTTTCAGTTATCTGAAGTAAGCCCAAATCCAGGTCATTACGCATTAGTCAAACTTGAAGAATACATGGGAGACAATTTTTGTTTGATTACCCAGAATGTCGATGGATTACATCGAAGTGCAGGCAGTAAAAAGATTTATGAAATGCACGGACAGCTTGAAAAAGCATATTGTATCAATTGCCATAGCCATTATTCTTTATCTGAAATCAATCTGGCTCCTGAGATACCTAAATGCTTAAAATGTAATGCATACCTAAGACCAGATATTGTCTGGTTTGGAGAAGAACCCTATTATCTGCCACAGATTGATCAGGCATTACGACAAGCCACTCATTTTATTACAATAGGCACCAGTGGCATTGTTTATCCGGCTGCTCAGTTTCTGATGTATGCCCGTTCATACGGAGTTCAAACGATAGGCATCAATCTGGCAGAACCGGATAACAGAGCCTTTATCAAAGAATTTCATCAGGGTAAATCAGGAGAGCTATTACCTCTTCTTGTAGATTTATGGACAAAATAAGCATTTTTAATAAGGAGAAATTATGTCTAAATACTTAATAACAGGCGGAAAAGGGATGCTTGCCTATGCGATCATCAATCATCCGTTCTTTAAAGATCATTGTGCCTGTGATGTAGAAGATTTTAATATTTGTGATAAAGATCAGATGGTATCAGTCCTTGAAAAAGAAAAGCCGGAATATGTCATCAATTGTGCAGCCTATACCGATGTAACCAAAGCAGAAACTGAATATGATAAAGCATATCAAATAAATGCCACAGGTGCAAAAAACCTGGCTGAACTATCATTAGCGTATCAGTTTAAGCTCATTCATATCAGTACGGATTTTGTTTTTCCTGGAAATAAAGAGATAGAAAAATCTGAAAATGACGAAACTCAACCCGTTAATGCCTATGGTAAATCAAAACTTGAAGGAGAAGTGTTTGTAAACGCAATTGCTAAAGACCATTTAATCCTAAGAGTTTCATGGCTTTATGGTCCTAATGGGAGAAACTTTGTTTCAATAATCTCACAACTCATTAAAACAAAAGATGAATTGAATATTGTTGCTGATCAGTATGGAAAGACAACCTATACCGTTGATGTAGCCGAAGTATTAAGTCATTTGATTACGAAGCAGGCAAATGGCATCTATCATTTTGCTAATCAGGGAGTTAGTTCCAGATACGAATTCACGCAGGAAATATATCGACTCATCAAAGAATATGAAGAAGTTGATTGTACTATCAAGCCAATGAAAGCAATCGATTATCCGGATCCAACACCCAGACCATCCTATTCAGTACTTAATACGGATAAAATCAGCCAGCTTATCGATAAACCAAGACATTGGCGATCTGCTTTATCAGACTATATTGATCTGATTTATAGTAAATAAAATGATTCATCAGGAATAAGGGCTTGATGAATGAATAAATCTAAAGGAGAGGGAATAATGCTCAAAAGCACATCCTTGTTCAATACGATTGTATTGAGCAACAGTCAATTACAAGAAAAACGTCATCTTGTATCAACATTCGCAGTTATCGGAGGATCAATCTTTATTGGTCTGATGTCACAACTGGCAGTAGTACTGCCTTTTAGTCCGGTGCCTGTTACCGGTCAAACCTTTGCTATCCTGTTACTGGCAATTACTATGGGTTTTCGGAAATCCACTTTAGCAGTTTTAACATTTCTGGCTCAGGGTTTATGCGGATTACCTGTTTTTGCGAATGGGGCTTCAGGTCCGCTTTACTTTGCTGGCCCTACCGGAGGTTACCTGATTGGTTTCTTACTGGCAAGTGCAGTCGTTGGATTTATGGCTGATAAAAATTACTCAAAAACATACCTGGGGGCTTTTTTGAGTATGATTGCTGGCAGTTTGATAATATACCTTTGTGGTTTTAGCTGGTTATCTGTATTTTTAGGAGCCGAAAAAGCATTTACAGCCGGAATATTACCATTTATTGCAGGCGATCTTATAAAAATTATGCTGATTAGTATTAGTTTACCTCTTTCATGGAAACTTTACAAAAAGTTAAGCTTATAAAGAGATACGGCTAAAACACATAACAAAATAACTATAATCCCTTATATAGAGCCACTTTACGGTGGCTCTTTCTTTTTTAAAAAAAAACTTGACCTCTTTATTCTATTTTGTTATAATACATATCGAAAAGGGAGACCGATAAAAGGGAAGGTGTATTATGGAGATTAAAACCTTTTTTGCAAGTGCATACAGAGAGAGTGATACCATTTTAAAAAAATGTAATGAGATTTTAAAAAGTCAAAATTATGTCATAAAACTACTGGATGCAATCCCAACGACTGTAATATTACTCAATAAACACAGACAAACGGTATATTGCAATCATAATTTTCTTGAGATGCTCAATATTGAAAGTGAAGAGCAGATTATCGGGATGCGACTTGGAGAAATCCTTCACTGTGAAAATGTCCTAAATGCTCCATCCGGTTGTGGAACCAGTTTGTTTTGTAAATATTGCCCGGCAGTTAATGCCATGCTAGACAGCCTAAAAGGCAAGAGTTCTACGATAGATTGTAAAATCAATATCATCAAAAATGGTGAGCATGATTATCTGGAACTTAGAGTTACAGCAACTCCTCTAACTTTAGGAAAACAAGATTATATCTGTTTTTCAGTAAGTAATATCACCGATTTTAAACGGCTTAACCTTCTTGAACACATCTTCATCCACGATATATCCAATACCGTAACTGTCATTCAATGCATTACAGACTTGTTGAAATATACTCAGGATAGCTATGAAATTGCAGACCTTCTTGATAATTTATTTAACATGACTAAGCAACTCAGTGAAGAGATTCAATCACACAGAGAATTAATTCTTGCAGAAAATAATGAGTTAAAGCTCAACATTCAAAATCTTGATTCTACTTTTGATTTCTTACAAGAGTTTAAATACAAATTCAGAGTACATCAAAATGCGATCAATAAAACAATCCAAGTGAGTAATGAATCTGTCTTTATGGAAATCATCACTGAGATTACTCTTTTAAAGCGAATATTTGGCAATATGTTAAAAAATGCGCTTGAAGCTTCTTCTGAAGGAGATATTATCCACATTGGATGCTTCTATAATGGTGATGACAAAATCAGTTTCTATGTTCATAACCCACAGGTAATGATCGAAGAAGTAAAAGCGAACCTGTTTAAACGTGCTTTCTCAACAAAGGGAGTAAATAGAGGCTTAGGAACATACAGTATCAAGTTACTTACTGAAAAATACCTCAAAGGAAAAGTCAGCTTTAAATCTTACCCTGAATCAGGAACCACTTTTACGATAACAATACCAGTAAATCTAAAGAAGCATGTTTGATTTCTTCATTATAAAAGTCATTCCAAACAACATGGTACTTGACAATTTTACATACATACTGAAGATGTTCAATTGGAGGGTATTGATATGAAGTATAAAAGAACTCCTATTGGAATTAGCGATTTTAAAAAATTAAGAGTAGGTAACTGCTATTGGATTGATAAGTCCTTATTCATAAAAGATGTTGTCGAAAGCGCTGAAGTATTACTTTATCCTCGTCCGCGCCGTTTTGGTAAAACCATCAATCTATCTATGTTACGATACTTTTATGATTGTAGAGAAGACAATTCCTCTCTTTTTTCTGATCTGGCTATCAGCCAGGAAGCAGAGATCATGCAAAAACAAGGTAAATACCCTGTTATATTTTTCACTTTTAAAGACGTTAAAGGAAATGATTTTGAGCAATGTTTGGATGCCATCCGACTTATTATCAGCCAATTATATCTTGAACACATTTATCTGCTGGATTCAGATTTTATGCATCCCTTCGAGAAATTCATTTACAATCAGATAATTGAGAAAAAATCAAATCAGGCTGAGTTAGAACATTCAATAAAAAAACTAGGTGATTTTCTTAAAAAATACCACAAGGAGAATCCAGTTATTTTAATTGATGAATATGATATGCCCATTCATTCTGCTTATCTGAATGGTTATTACGAACACTTGATTACATTTATCAGAAATATGCTCAGTGCCTGTCTGAAAGACAATGTAGTATTAGAAAAGGCTGTTTTAACGGGAATACTAAGGGTAGCAAAAGAAAGTATTTTTTCAGGGTTGAATAACCTAAAAGTGAATAGTATTCTTTCAAAAGAATCATCTGATAGATTTGGATTCACTGATAAAGAAGTCGAAAAGTGTTTGAAGGACTATGATTTGTCAGATAAACTTCAGATCGTCAAAGACTGGTATGATGGTTATAATTTCTACGATCATGAGATTTACAATCCATGGTCAATACTTAATTTTATCATGGAAAAACAAATTAAACCCTATTGGGTGAACACTTCTGGGAATGATCTCATAAAATTATTGTTACAAAAAGCAAATTCAACGACAAAGAAAGACTTGGAAATCCTGGTTGAAAAAGGGACATTATCTCGCGAGATTCAAGATAATATCGTATATGGTGAAATAGAGAATAATACCAATTCATTATGGAACTTCCTGTTAATGAGTGGTTATCTTCGTTATGACAATCTTGTAGAAAATTATTTTTCTTGGTCAGCTGATTTAAAAATCCCTAATAAGGAAGTTCAGTATTTGTTTGAAACTCAGGTAATAAAGTCATGGTTCAATCTGGCAAATCAAGATATTCAGTTAGACAATGTTTTGGATGAACTTACAAGAGGTGATTTAGATTCTTTTATAAAGGCATTTACTGATTTTTGTTTAGACTCATTCAGTTATTTTGATGTAAGCGGTAATGAACCTGAAAGGTTTTACCATGCTTTTGTCTTAGGTATGATCACATCTTTAAGACCAAGATATACGATAAGAAGTAACAGAGAATCAGGCTATGGCAGATATGACATTATGATGATTCCAGCTGATAAAAACCAAAGAGGTTTTATATTTGAATTTAAAAAGATTGACCAGTATGAAAAAGAGAACTTTGAGACTGCCCTTCAAAACGCAAAAAATCAAGTTGTACAAAAAAATTATGCCAGAGAATTGTTAGATCAGGGTATTCAGACTATCGTTTATGTAGTTGCAGTTTTTGACAAAAAAGAAGTAAAAGCTGAGTGGTTTGTTTAAAAACTCAGTCGATTGAAACACAATCTTTAATTATCACATTACAAAATTAAACAAAAAACAGCGGAGGATTTCTCCTCCGCATAATAAATTAGAATTAAGTCTATTCTTTAGTATTAAGTGAAATACTTAATTCTTTAATTTGCTTTTCATCCACATGAGATGGGCATTGACTCATTAAATCAACCGCTTTCAATGTTTTAGGGAAGGCTATTACATCACGAAGAGATTCAGCTCCGGATAAGATCATCGCCATACGGTCTATTCCAGGTGCTATTCCACCATGAGGTGGTGTACCATATTTAAGGGCATTAAGGAAGAAACCAAACTTATCAGCCAGTTCTTCTTCGTTAAACCCAAGTACATCGAAAATCTTTTTCTGTATATCCCAGCGATGACATCTGATACTACCGGATGATAATTCCATTCCATTACAAACCATATCATACAACTGACCAAGAATTTCACCATACTTTTCAGGCTGTTCAAAATATTCAAGATGTTCTTCTTTTGGCATAGTAAACATGTGATGAGCAGGTTCCCATCTGTTTTGTTCATCGTTGTACTCAAAAAGAGGAAAGTCAGTAATCCAACAAAAAGCAAAGCTGTTCTCATCATACAATTTCAGTTCTTTACCTAACTGATTTCTCACACCTGCCAGTACTTTGTAAACCAGTTTATTCGTATCAGCAGCAAAAAGAATCAGGTCATTTGCTTTAGCTTGAGTTTTCTCTTTGATAGCTTGAATTTCTGTTTCACTGAGGAATTTTGCAATACCACCATCAAAACCATTATCTGTCACTTTTACAAATGCCAGACCTTTACCACCTAAATGTTTAGCAAGGGCTGTCAGTTCGTCAATCTGTTTACGGCTATAATGAGCACAATTCGGAGCAACAATACAACGAATTGAGCCTTTTACTTCAAATGCAGACTTAAATACCTGGAATTCAGAGTTTTTAACGCTATCGCTTACATCAATTAACTCCATACCAAAACGAAGATCAGGTTTATCAATACCAAATCTATCCATTGCTTCCTGCCAGGTTAATCTAACAAAAGGTGTCTGTAAATCATAATTGATTGTCTTTTTAAAAACGTGAGCAAATAAGCCTTCCATCAGCTCAAAAATCTGTTCCTGAGTAACAAAGCTCATTTCAATATCTAACTGAGTAAATTCAGGCTGACGATCTGCTCTCAGGTCTTCATCTCTGAAACAACGGGCAATCTGAAAATATCTGTCCATACCTGAGATCATTAAGAGTTGTTTGTAAATCTGGGGAGATTGAGGGAGAGCAAAGAATTTACCAGGGTGCACACGACTTGGTACCAGATAATCTCTGGCGCCTTCGGGGGTGCTTTTCATCAGAATTGGGGTTTCAATTTCATAAAAAGATTTTTGAGTTAGGTATTCACGAATAGCAAAAACCATGTTGTGTCTCATGATTAAATTTCTTTGTAGTTTTTCTCTTCTCAGATCAAGATATCTGTAAGTCAATCTTAAATCTTCTTCTGCCAGTATATTTTCATTCAGCTGAATTGGAAGCGCTTCACTGTCATTGAGTAATTTTGCTTCGGTAATATGAATTTCAACTTCACCAGTTTTCATATTCTTATTAATATTCTTCTCATCTCTTAGTGCTACAGTTCCCTTAACAGCCATGACATATTCATTTCTAACATCTTTTGCCACATCATAAGCCTGAGTCACATCAGGTGAAAACATACATTGAACATAGCCTTTGACATCGCGTAAATCAATAAAAATAAGACCGCCAAGATCTCTTCTACGATGTACCCAGCCCATTAACAGAATTTCCTGTCCCTCAAGGCATTTATCAATATCACCACAATAGTGGCTTCTTTTCCAGTTACCAATTAAATCTAACATAAAACCTCTTTTCTATTCTTGACTCTCAGCCATAATTAAGAAAGTCAACTGATGCCAGTTGACTTTATTTCATTCGCTGAAAAGTGATTTCTTTTTTGTTAAAGACAAAGACCATTCGGTTGGTATTTGCTTTTACTTTTGGGAAATAGATTATTCCCTGTTTTGAAGCTCTGGGTAATATTTCTCCGAATGCAAATGAGTCCATGATGATATTTCGTTGAATCTGCGATCGTCTTTGCATGATTTCCTGTTGAGTCTGTACAGACATGAGAAAGCGGTCAACATACAGCGTTTCATCCTGCATCATCAATTCTAATACCTGTTCATAATCCTGAACATCCTGCTGATTTCTAAATTCATCAAGTAATGCAAAATCCTTAGGTAGAATCTTAATTGTTTCATTAGAATTGTTTTGAATTTTTACCCAAAAGGTCGTATAATGATCAGATAAATACTGAGGATCTTTCACCCACATTTGTTCAGAAACTGTTAAAACCAGTTCATTAGTTTTATATACAGCCAGATCATCACTAACAATCAAGCCAGGCTCTTGTATAGGAATAAATCGAGTAGTACAAGCATTTAATGTCATTAAAACAGCAATAAACAGGCAGTATAAAAACTGCCTGTTTTTTTTTTTTGTAAAACGTTTATTCTTCGTCATTATCCGTTGTAGAATTATCTTCATCGGAATCTTCTTCCATTGGATTAAGAACGATGTCATTATCATCTTCTTCACTATCTATTTCATCTTCATCGTCAGATCCGACAGGTTTCAGTTCTTTAGCCTGTTGTTGTCTTTCAAGAACAAGCTGTTCTTGTTTTGCTAAATCTTCTTCCTGTTCTTCTTCCTTGATTTTTGTAACATCATGTACTAAATCGTCTTCACCGACATTGATCAGTTTAACACCCTGAGTACGTCTTCCCTGAAGATTAATATTCTTTACTTCCTGTCTGATTATGATGCCGTTTCGGGTAATAATCATTAATTCATCATTATCACCAACTTCCATCATAGTAACCAGTTTTCCAATCTTATTGGTTTTTTCAGAAGCAAAAGCGCTTACACCTTTTGAACCACGATGAGTATCGTTATATTCTTCGATCTGAGTACGTTTACCATAGCCTTTTTCTGTAAGCGTCAGAATTGTACCTTCTCCACTAAGAACAAGCATAGAAATAACTTTATCAGCAGGTCTAAGACGAATACCTGTTACACCGGCTGTAGCACGGCCAGTTGAGCGAATTTCGGTTTCAGGGAATCTGTTACAGAAACCATCAGCAGTAGCCAGTATAATAAAGTTTGAACCGTCAGAAATTCGAGCATCAATCAGTTCATCTCCATCATTCAGATTGATGGCAATAATGCCTTTGCTACGTGGTCTTGAATAAGCAGACATACCTGTTTTCTTGATTAAACCATTCTTAGTAGCCATGATGATATAGAAGTCATCTCTTAGATTATCACAAGTAACCAGAGCTTTGATTTTTTCACCCTGTTCAATACCCAGAAGGTTGATAATCGCTTTACCACGTGCAGCTTTTCCGGTTTCTGGAATTTCATGAACTCTTAGCCAGTAACAACGTCCAAAATTGGTAAAGAATAAGACATGATCGTGTGTTGAAGCAACAAATATATACTGTACAAAATCTTCATCTTTGAGATTAGTACCTGATGAACCTTTTCCTCCACGTGCCTGGGTTCTGTATAAGTTGATTGGCATACGTTTGATATAACCTTCATGAGAAAGAGTAATCACACAGGTTTCATCCGGAATCATATCCAGTTCACTGATCTCTGTTCCTACACTTTTGATAATTTGAGTTTTTCTATCATCTCTATATTTTTCAGATATTTCCATCGTTTCCTGTTTGATAATGTTCATACGAAGCTCTTTTTTCTCAAGAATTTCTCTCAGGTTTTTTACAGTTTGAACAATCTCATTGTATTCTTGTTCTATCTTTTCACGTTCCAGACCAGTCAGTCTTTGTAAACGCATTTCAAGAATCGCTTTTGCCTGGATCTCAGTTAGGCCGAATTTTAACTGAAGTTGTTCATTTGCTTCCGGAGTAGTTTTAGAGGCTCTAATAGTTGCAATCACTTCGTCAATATTATCAAGTGCAATACGATAACCTTCTAAAATATGCATTCTATCTTCAGCATTTTTAAGAAGATATTTTGTTCTTCTGACAACGACTTCATGTCTGAAATTAATGAAATTTTGAATCAAATCTTTCATTGGTAATACTTGAGGAGCCCCATCGACTAAAGCCAGGTTAATCACACCAAAAGTACCCTGAAGCTGAGAATACTTATACAGTTTATTCAAGACAGTCTGAGCGTCAGCATTTTTTTTCACAACAATAACCAGACGCATACCCTGACGACCGGATTCATCACGAATATCAGAAATACCTTCAATTCTCTTTTCTTTAACAAGTTCAACAATACGTTCAATTAAAAGGGTTTTGTTAACCTGATAAGGAATTTCTTTAATTACAATCAATTCCTGATCATTTGCTTTTCTTTCAATATCTGCTTTTCCTCTGACTCGTACTTTTCCACGACCGGTAGTAAAGTATTCAATGATACCACCTTTACCTAAAATGGTTCCGCCAGTAGGGAAATCAGGTCCTTTTATGTACTCCAGCAGATCAAGTGAAGAAATATCAGGGTTATCAATCTGAGCAATAATTGCGTTACATACTTCATTGATGTTATGTGGAGGCATACTGGTAGCCATACCGACGGCAATACCAGATGCACCGTTCACAATCATATTAGGGAATTTTGAAGGAAAAACGACTGGTTCCTTTCGTGTTTCGTCATAGTTACTTCTAAAATCAACCGTATCTTTTTCCAGATCATCCATCAAATCAACAGCAGCCTTTTGTAAACGAGCTTCTGTATAACGCATCGCTGCCGGTGGATCACCGTCAATCGAACCAAAGTTACCCTGCCCATCGACCAGCATATATCTTAAAGCCCAAGGTTGAGCCATACGAACCAAAGTAGGATAAACAACGGCTTCACCGTGAGGATGGTAGTTACCTGAAGTATCACCGGCAATTTTAGCACATTTTCTAAAATGACCACCTGGTGTCAGGTTTAATTCGTGCATTGAATAAAGAATACGACGTTGAGAGGGTTTTAGACCATCTCGAACATCAGGTAATGCACGGGAAACGATCACACTCATCGAATAATTGAGATAAGATTTTTTTAATTCTTCATCAATTTCGATGGATATGATTCTTGATTTATCTTCTGTCATTATTATTATCCTCCATCTTTAGAGTTGAGAAAGCCTCGGTTTCTCTTTTATATATCAAGATCTGACACATATTTTGCATTTTCTTCAATAAATTTACGACGAGGTTCTACTTCATCGCCCATTAGAACAGTAAACATACGATCAGCTTCAATTGCATCATCTATTCTTACAGAAACAATCAGCCTGCGGCTTGGATCCATCGTGGTTTCCCAAAGTTGTTCTGGATTCATTTCACCAAGACCTTTATATCGCTGAATCATAACCCCTTTTTCACCCAGTTCCTGAACAGCTTTATCTCGCTCTTCCTCATCATAGACATAAATTTTCTGTTTCCCTTTACGCACCAGATACAGAGGAGGTTTTGCAATATACACA
>JAGOCT010000284.1 GCA_017998585.1 Candidatus Cloacimonadota bacterium
TTGCTATTGCTGGAGCTAATCGCACTTAAATGATTGTAAATATCAAGCGTATCTGGCGTTGAGGCATCCGTAACTGCCTGTTGGTAAACATTGTCGTAGGAATCTACAACAATAAGCATAATCGCCATTTCTGCCTGATGATCGTCCTGATCTCTTACTGTACATTTTAAAAGACTGTAGCCTTTTTCCGCCTCAGCAATCCATTTGAGCGTATTGTCATTTCCTGGCAGAATTTCACTGTTTATCTGCCATTGATAATTCAGCTGATCTTCAGGCTTGTCATCTGTGGCAAAACACTTGATCATGGTCGTATCGCCAATTGCAATGACATACAAATCAGATTTTACCGACATGATGACTGGTTTCCCAGAATCATTATCTGTTGAGCATGCAATCAGTAAAATGGCACTAAAAATCATTAGACAAATCATTTTATATTTCATTAAAACTCCTTATTTCTTTGTTCATTTTTTAAAATTAGCAGAGAAAATCTATCTTGTCAAATAATAAATATAAAAATTACGAAAAAATGTAGATTTGTTAGAAAAAAGCAAAAAAGTTCATAAAAATGATTGACAGAAATTTATGATTATGTTATTGAAATTTATATCATCTATAATAGGGGGATAAAGATGTTTGAGCACTCCATTAAGAGCCGGATGATCTGGCAGTTTTCTGTTACGACCTTTGTTATATTTCTGTTGTTTTCAATTTTTATCATTTATTCAGTATCCGTATCCCATAAAGAGTCAGCTTATGCCAAAATCAAAGCCGAGACAGATCAGGTTTCTGATTATATCAATACCGGATTTGAAAGTCGCTTTGCCTATTTACAGAGTATTAAGCATAGTATTGAGGACAATGTTATTAAATCCCGTGAGGATGCCATTTCATTTATTAAATACCAGGCATCCCAAAACAAAGCATTTCAGGGGATTTACCTGGCATTTAAAGAAAATGGATTTGATGGAAAAGACGCCTTATACCGTGGGATGCTTAAAAAAGGTTCTAATGAAAACGGGCATTTTGATCCCTGGTGGTATTGGGAGGGAGATCAGCTGGTTTTTGGAGAAACAGAAGGTGATTTTTTTGAGGAAGATTATTATGCATTACCCAAAGAATCCGGTCAGACAATGCTGATTGAACCCTATGCAGATCCTGATATCAATGTCTTAATGGCTTCATTTGTTCACCCGATATTTAGAAATCAGCAGTTTATAGGAATCGTTGGTGGGGATGTAACCCTAGAATATATCGACCAGATGATTTCCAAAATAAAGTATTATCAGAATGGATATTCCTTTTTACTCAGTGGAAACGGGACATTTGTCGCTTTCCCTGATTCTGCTGTTGTTGGTAAACAGAATTTTCTGGAGTATGCCAATGCGCATCAAAATGAAGATCTGATCCATATTGCCAATGAAGTAAATGCAGGTAAAGATGGTATTTTTGAGTCTTTAGATCCGGTCTCAGATAAAAAATCAATCTATATTTTCAAGCATTTTGGAAAAGGAAACTGGACTTTAGTGTCAGTTATCCCTAAAAATGAGATGATGCATGAAATCAATCTTTTATGTTTAAAACTCATCCTGATCAGTTTGTCAGCGATTCTGGTGATTTGTCTGATAGCTGGCCTGATTGCCAGTAAAATAAGTATGAATATCAAAGCCTGCGTATCGGCTGCCAATCAGATTGCCAGCGGGAAAACAGATATTCAGCTGGACAGCAACGGTACAGATGAGATTGCTCAGTTAAAACAATCGATGCAGCTGATGAGTGAAAATATATCAAAAATGACTGAAGATACAATCAGTTTATGCCAAAATGCCATCTCCGGACATTTATCTGAAAGGGCTGACCTTTCAAAACACAAAGGCGATTACAAACGAATCGTAGAAGGCTTTAATCAAACACTGGATGCAATCATCAATCCGATTCAGGAAGTGATGGAGATTCTCAGACTGATGTCTGAAAAGGATTTAGGGCATTTAATCACGCATAACTACCAGGGCGATTTAGAAAAATTTAAACAAAATATCAACAAAGCCTGTACCATTATCGAATCATCTCTGACACAGGTTGCTCTGTCAATTGAACAAATCAATATTGCCACCGAACAGATTTCAGCAGGCAATCAGGCTTTTGCCGAAGTGAGCGGACGTCAGGCGTCTATGTATCAGGAAATTTCAGGCGCTATGGATAAAATCAGCAGTATCAGCTCTAAAAACTCTGAATTTGCCTCAAAGGGTAAGTCCCTCTCTGTTCAGACGATGGGTTCCATTGAACAAGGCTATCAATCTATCCATACCATGAATCAAAGTATGCAAAAGATCCTTCAGGCATCAGCCGATACAGAACAGATCGTCAAGACAATTGATGCAATCGCTTTTCAGACCAATATCCTGGCGCTCAATGCAGCGGTAGAAGCGGCTCATGCCGGTGAAGCCGGAAAGGGCTTTGCGGTGGTGGCAGAGGAAGTAAAAAACCTTGCGCTACGCAGTGCCGATGCAGCGAAACAAACTTATCACCTGATCGAAATTTCAAAAGAAAAAGCAGAAAATGGCGTCAAAATCCTCGATGAAACCACGCATAAATTTAAAGATATTCATTCCGGATTCGAACAGCTAAATCAGATTATCATTCAAATATCTGACTCGGCAAATGAGCA
Source organism: Candidatus Cloacimonadota bacterium (assembly GCA_017998585.1). The sequence continues at coordinate 2,669 of JAGOCT010000284.1, forward strand.
GATTCAGGAAGTAGAGACAGTCTATCAAGATATCAAAAACCTCAATGAAATCACTCAGCAAAATGCAGCCAATGCGGAAGAATCAGCCGCTTCATCAGAGGAATTACAGAGTCAGACAGCTGAGCTGCAGAGTCTGATCTCCCAGTTTAAATTAAAGGAGTAAGCGTGTCAGAAAGTTTATTTTTTAATGGAAAAATCCTCACTTTTGATACAGAAAACGAATTTCCCGAAGCCGTGCTGGCAAAGGACGGACGAGTCGTCAAGACCGGTTCATACCATTTGTTAAAAAATGAGATAAAAGATCCACAAAATCGGATAGATTTACAGGGTCGGGTACTGTTGCCGGCAATCTGTGATGTTCATACCCATTTTTATGAAATGGCAAAATTTGCCCGTTACATTGATTTAAGTCAGGCAAACTCTGTGGCTGAGATGGAAGCGCAACTGCAGGCATACCGTCAGAATTTGAAAGAAAAGCCAAACTGGATTCGCGGGTGGGGCTGGAGTCTAAACCGATATCCCGATGCACAGTATTTAAACAAACAGCTTTTGGACCGTATTTTTCCCGATATCCCTGTAACCTTTGACAGTCATGATTTACATTCCAAATGGTGTAATTCACTGGCATTGAAGATTGCTGATATCGATGCACAGACCCCTAATCCCGAAGGGGGAGAAATTTCCAAAGGGGCTGATGGTGAACCGGATGGCATTCTCCGTGAGCTTGCCTGGAATCTGATCAACCGTGTGGTGCCCGATTTTACTTTTGAAGAGGAGAAAGCAATCATACGTGAAAGTGTAGAAAAAGTCTGGCAGTATGGCATCTCCGGTGTGCATTTTATGGAAGGGGAAGATCGCTTTTATATCAATAAAGCACTGGTGGAAGAGGGATTGAATTTTCGCTTTTTCTGGCATTTCCCATCCGAAATGCTTGACGAAATGATGAGTCGTCAGTCTGCCAATGATTTTAAAATATTTGATAAGGCAATACAAAACAAAGACTTGAATGACTTTTTAC
>JAGOCT010000286.1 GCA_017998585.1 Candidatus Cloacimonadota bacterium
TCTCATTATAAACTTCAACCCCATTTTTACCTGGCATGATAACATCAGTGATTAGTAAAGAAATTTTATCAGAGTATTCTCTGGCATAGTTGACTGCCTCATCTGCATTAGATGCTGACAAAGTGACAAATCCGACTTTCTCTAGCATTTTTGCAGTTAACAAAAGCAAGCTCAATTCATCCACTACAATCAACACATAATGATTACTAAAACTGAAACTAAGTTGATTTGTGAGTTCTTCTACCTGTGCAGTCTCAACATGTTTAGGAAAATAGATTGAGAAACAGGTTCCAACACCCAAATTACTGTCAACCAAAATATATCCATGATTTTGTTTAACGATTCCATACACTGTAGGTAGTCCAAGCCCCGTTCCTTTTCCAGCTTCTTTTGTAGTAAAGAAAGGTTCAAAAATTTTATCCAAAACATCTTTTGGCATGCCACTTCCATTATCAGATATTTTTAACACAATATATGACCCTGATTCGATCACATAATCTGTAGTAATACTGTCTTGATCAAGAATTGTTTCGTTGATTTCAATTTTGATCAGCCCATTATCTTTAATGGCATCTCTGGCATTGATACAAAGATTAGAAAGGATTTGATCCAACTGATAGGGATCTATCAGAATATTAGCACTACCGTTTGTTCCCTCAATCTTAAGTTGAACATTTTCACCTGTCATATGCTTTAATATTTTACTAAAGCTCTGAACAGCTGAATTCAAATCCACTACTTTCGGTTGAGAAGCTTGCTTTTTGGAAAAGGCAAGAAGCTGACGGGTTATACCAGCTGATCTGGATGCCGCCTTTCGTATCTGATCCAGATGATCATAAACAGCGTGTGAAGGGTGCAAATCCATTAGTGCCAGCTCAGCAGAGCCTGTAATCACACCCAGCATATTGTTAAAATCATGGGCAACGCCACCTGCCATTCTGCCAATAGACTCCATTTTTTGAGATTGAAGCAGGCTTTTTTGTAAAATCTGCTGATTCTGTTTCAATTTTTCCTGTTCGGTTATATCTCTGATAATCGCTAAAACTAAATTGTCTTCACACAATACATATCGGGATTCAAAATAACAGAGTTCATTATTGATTGTTAGCGTATAGTGATCTGTTTCAAGCGTTTTATGTTTTATGATACTGTCAATATGATAGCGTGTCATCATATATAAATCAGAAGGAAGCACTTCCTTTATATTTTTCCCTAAAAACAGATGTGGTTGGAGATAGTATCTTTTATCTTCTTCCCGAGGGTGACAATCTACAATCTCATACTGATCATTAAAGAGAAACATTACATCCGGATACGCATTCATCAATGCATTATTTCTCTGCAGACTGCTTTATAAATCTTTTTCTGTTTGCTTACTCTCTGTAATATCCTGATTAGCGCCATATCTTTTCAACTGATTGCCATACTTATCAAAAGTAGTAAAGTAACTGACCGATATATATCTGACAGCTCCGTCTCGCCTAAGGATTCGATGTTCAAGTTTATGTAAACGACCATCATTCTGTTCATTTGCTTTTGTCATAATATCTACGACAAAAGGGACATCTTCTTTATAGACAAAACGCTGAACATAGTCAGTTGCTGACATCTGATAGCCATTCTCATTAATAACATCCGTTCCATAAAGTGCGTAGAAATCATCAGAGAAAGTAAATATAGACGATTTTACATCATATTCCCAAGGGACAAGACTGGCAATATTCATTGCTTCTTTTAATTTATTTTGAGTAATCAATAATTCATTTTCTATTTCCTTAATCATGCTGATATCCTGAATAATTCCAAAAAGAAAAGATTCTGTAGCTTCTTGAAAATATTCTCCATAAAGTCGAATAAAGGAGTTTTTCCCATCAGATTTTTTAATACTGCAGATTAAATCAAGAGAACTCTTTTCATTTTTTGCCCTTAGAAACAAATTTTTCGCCTTTATAAAATCTTCTGGTATTAAGAGTATTAAAAATTCATCTAAATGACAAAGATAATCTTCATCTTTTTTATCAAATAAATCATCAAAACCCTTAGTCCATGTAATATTAAAAGTCTCTAAATCTAAAGTCCAGTAACTCATCTGAGCGACCTTCATTGCTAATGACATTTTTTTTCTGCTTTTTTCTTCTGCCTCTCGAATGATCGATTCATGTTCTTTTCGTTCACTGATATCTCTGAAAAAACTGACATACAGTTCTTCAGGTTCACTAATATAAATAACTGAGACTTCTACAGGAAATCGCTGACCGTTTTTCTTCTGATGTTGTGTTTCAAAAAAGAGACTTCCGTTAGCCCTGATTTATTCCATTCTCTTTTGAATCATTTCTGGGGTATCTATACAGTCAATATCTGAAATATTCATCTTCATTATCTCGTCATTCAGATATCCGGAAGTTAAACAATAGGCTTCATTCACATCAATAATCTCGCCTTTAGAGTTTACGACAATAAAGCCATCTGTTGAGATATTCAAGACTTTTCGTAAATAATTTTTACTATTATTCAGTTCTATCTCTTTTTTAGTTTTTTGAAGATTTGAGTGATAAAGTTTTAGTGCCATTTTAATACCAGAAAGCAAGATAGCTTCTCCTGAATTTTTTAGAATAAATCCGTAAGATGTAATTTTATCCGTCTTTTCTATTACTTCTTTTTCGGTGTGGGAGGATAAAAAGACGACAGGGATATCTTTCTCCTGTAAAATCCTTTCAGCAGCGACTGTTCCGTCTATCCCTTTGCCTAAATCTATATCCATCAGAATCAGATCCAGATCATGTTGATTCATTTTAAACAATTCAATGCTTTCTTCCCCATTTTTTGCCCAAATCACCTGAAAATGATTATTTTGAAGTATTTTTCTTTGAGCAAATGCCGTTACCGGATCATCTTCTACTAAAAGTATTCTTATATTCTCGAAATCAAACATACAATCTCCATCTCATTTTAAACTGGCAGAGACAGTTTCCTATTATAAAGATCTTATCTCTGCCATATCACGATCACATCTTATTTAAAATCATCAAAATCATCATCAGAGATGCCATCTAATGGTAATACCTGTTGTGGATTTACCTCATAAGCACTTGATGATTTTTTGCCAGGAATCTGTTTCTGACCCCTTCTGTCAGAATTTTGATGGGTATTTTTTCTGGTTGAAGAATGACTGATTACGTTTTTTCTGCTAAGGTTAAACTGTGCAACCATATTTTGCAGTTCTGCAGCCTGACTGTTCAGTTCTTCTGCAGCTGAAGCTGATTCTTCGGCGTTGGCAGCATTTTGTTGTGTAACTCTGTTCATTTCCTGAACCGCTGTATTCACCTGTTGTACACCCTGAGATTGTTCATCAGAGGAAGCAGCGATCTCATTGACAATATTCTTCACTTTGTTAAAATTATCTTTGATTTCTACAAATGACTTGCTGACCTGATCGGCAATTTTTGCACCCAATTCAGCATTCTTAGTCGATTCTTCAATCAGGTTATTTGTGTTCTTAGCTGCTTCTGCACTGCGTAAAGCCAGATTTTTTACTTCTTCTGCGACAACTGCAAAACCCTTGCCTGCTTCACCGGCATGAGCGGCTTCAACTGCTGCATTTAAAGCAAGTAAATTAGTCTGAAATGCAATTTCATCAATGGTTTTGATAATTTTACTGGTTTCTTGTGATGATTTAAGTATAA
>JAGOCT010000285.1 GCA_017998585.1 Candidatus Cloacimonadota bacterium
GGCATCCTAATCATTTGATAAATGTAAAATTCCACTTCTGTGACGGGGTAGTACGTTTAATTGTGAATTGTGAATTATAAATGATGAATGACATCCCCTACTGCAAAAACGAGTTATACCTCACGCGAAGACGAGGAGGGTGTAGAGAATGTATTTAATCAGATTCAGGGGCGTCAGCCCTGTGATCTTCGTAGAATTCCGTGTTTTCTGTGGTTATAGAAAACACCTCTTTGTCTCTTTATTTTTAAATCTGCGTCTAAAAAAATCGTTCTAAATATAAGAGCTCAGATCTGCAACAAAAGCAATACAGGGTATCTGCTTAAATATACAGATACCCTGAAAAAAATTACTCACTTACAATATTGCCATCGTAAAGATTGATGATTCTGTCTGCAAAGTGAGCATATTTATCATCATGAGTTACCATGATAATTGTTTTGCCTTCTTTATGCAATTCCGATAAAATCTCCATCACTTCTTTTCCATTTGTGGAATCCAGATTACCGGTTGGTTCATCAGCCAGAATCAAGTCAGGCTCTGCTACAATGCATCTGGCAACAGCCACTCTCTGTTGTTGCCCGCCACTTAGCTGGGATGGAAAGTGTTTTGCCCGGTGTTTGATATTGAGTCTGTCCAATGCTGTTTCAATTCTTTGCTTTCTTTCACTGCTGTCTATTTTCAGATAATGCAATGGCAATTCGATATTCTCATAGACATTGAGAGAGTCTATCAGGTTAAATTTCTGGAAAACAAAGCCGATTTTACCTTTTCTCAATCGGGTTCTTTCGACTTCACTCATCTGATGAACCGGCTGGTCAAGAAGATGATATTCTCCATCAGAATGTACATCCATCAGTCCGAGAATATTCATTAAAGTGGTCTTGCCACATCCGGAAGGACCTTTTATCGCCACAAATTCACCTTTTTTTATATGTAAATCAATGGCATTTATGGCAGTGGTTTCTATCTCATCGGTCGTAAAGATCTTGGTCAGTTTTTGTAATTTAATCATTTTTTTTATCCTTTCATAGTTTGCTTGTAGGGGCTGGGTTTACCCCTGCCCTGGCAACATCTATTTTAGGGCAACCGCAAGGGTTGCCCCTACGGTTTAATCATTCATTATTCAAATACACTGAAGCCTGGGTTTTGTACGCTTTTCTGATATGGTATATAACAGGCAGTAAAACCATAAGCATGGTCAATATAAAACTGATCAGTCCACAAAGCCAAAGATGGGGAGCCTGAATGGCAAATTTTCCGGTGAAGATATCGATCAGATACCAGGTAAAGGCAACAGAAGTCAACCAGGCTATTATCGTCAAAACAACAAAAGGTTTTGAGTATAGTTTGAGTAAATCCGAATGCTCCGCTCCGTTGATTTTGTGTATGGCAATTTCTTTCATCTGACTGAAGATATGCAGAGAACTGATACTAATGATACCAAAAATAGCAATCAGCGTGCAGATCAGGGCAAAAAAGATAATCAGATTTAAAAGCATCCCATCTTCTTTATAAAAGTCCTTGATTTTCTGTTCAATATCTTCATACTCATTACTAAAGATCGATTCCTGAGTCAGCTTTTCAAAAACGGTATTGGCTTTTTGAATTACAACATCCCTTTTTCCAGGTTGATATCGAATCTGTACATGCTCAAAAATATCCTTAGCTTCAACAAAAATGACAGGTTCTACTTTTTCATATAATGAGTTAAAATGTACATTATCTACTACCGCTTTGATAATATGTGTGTTTGAAGGCATATCACTACTCCCATTTATCGCATAGGCAATATCATCCGGCAGTTTTAATGATTTACCAATGGGATTAGTATCAGGGTAAAATAAGTCAGCAGCCGTTTTATTTAATATCATGTCTCCAGATAAATCATTTTGATTAAAGGGAAGCATATCAGAAACACTACCTTTTAGAATCCGGATATTCATTTTCTTAAAGAATCCCTTATCAGCCGGATATAAGACTGCTTTACCAAAAATTTCCTTTCCATTATGATCGCTGACAAATGTGGCATTTAAAGGCACACTTTTTTCAGAATTACTGGCAATGTCAAAACCTGTCATCGTTACAGAACTGATTTCAGGGATATTTACCAGCTCCTGTCTGAGAATATCCGGTGAAACATAACCCGGGATATTAGCACAGAAGGCATTGTACTGAATCAGATTCTGAGGATTATATCCTAAATCATAATGACGGATATAGTTAATTTGTGAATAAGTTATCATTGCAGACAAAGCAAACAAAACACTGATGAATATCTGAGCAAAAAGGATATATTGAAAGACTCGGCTTTTCTTCCGGATTCGTTTATCTTCCTGAACCTCATTGTTACTGGCTATTTTATGGGCAGGAATGAAACCAATCAGCCAGAAGACAACAAGAAAGACACTCATCAATGCTGCCGTTCCAGGATGATTGAAAATTTCATAATTCTGCAAACTCAATTCTGTCCATTGAGAAAATAATTTTTGAGCTCCGATATATAAAACGACCGCTAAACTGGCAGCAAATATTAAGGAAACAGAATATTCCGTCATAATCTGAAGCACAATATCTTTTCTCTCAGCGCCTAAAGTCTTTCGGTAAGCAAACTCATTCTGGCGTTTTTCCCATATCAGGTTTAAAAGATTATAAAAGTTTAAAAAAGCAGAGAGTAAAACCAGACAAGCCAGGATAAGTGTTCCATGAATCAGATGGATATTCATCGTTTTACTGTCTTCATATAATCCCTGGATATAATGTATCTTATGAACCGGATCAATATGACAAACTCTTTTCTGTTGAGTGGATTTTTCAAACTGAGTCAGTAACTGGTTGATTTTCTTCTCCACCAGTGGAATATTATCTGTATTTGAGATCCTGATCATCACATGAGAAGTACCATAGATATCTTCTTCCTGATAATTAACTGCTTCAGGATAAAAGCGATAAACATCTTTCCGGTAATGCAAATTATTGGGTAAATCTTCAAAAACACCGGTTACAGTATGAATAAGTCTTGTTCTTAAAAATACTTTTTCACCAATGGCATTCTCCTTGCCAAAATACTTTAAGGCAAAAGAGCGACTGACAATCATATCTGAAAAAGAGGTCAAAGCACTGTCTTTATCTCCATAGATAAACTTCATGTTATATACTTTAGGATAGTTAGGTGTAACTAAAGATGATGAATTAATGAGGGAATGATTTTCCCCTTTTCACTGGTAAATTTGGCCAGAATATTGAAATCTGCTTTCACGGTATAATCTTCAATCTCCGGAACTTCCGTACGCAATCTTTTCATAATTAGATATGGAAAACCGGACAAATCCCGAATATGTGTGTTTTTATCAGACGAAGACATCCTTAAGCGATACCATTCGTGATTAGGTGTAATACTCAGGTCATAATCATAATGATACCACACAAACGAAATGAGCAATGAAAATACTGCCAATCCAATGGTAAGACTGGCAACAGCTACCTGAAAATTCAGCGATTCTTTTTTAAACGCATTGCACGCTGATTTGTAATAATGAAAGATCATAAGTCCTCCTTTTTCATCATATTTATAAAACGATCCTTTCAATCTGAACCTGAGGGTATGCACTGAAATTGACCAATAATCCGAGTCTCTTTTTTGAGACTTTGAGATAATGCATTACTTGCGCTTTATACTCAGGCAT
>JAGOCT010000287.1 GCA_017998585.1 Candidatus Cloacimonadota bacterium
TTTTGCTTAATTGGCTGTTTGGATGATGGCTTCATTTAATATTTTTTGATAGTTGAGTTTTTGATGGATAAGTTTGAGTTCCATCACAACATTTTGAATGACTAACTGACCCTCTTTTTCATACTGCCATTTTAGCATCAGGTCTGTTCGTTTTCGTGAAAGGCCGTATTCTCTGGAGATGAAGCCCTTACCATTTGCCACTCTTTGTAAAAAAGCCTGAGTGATGAGTTGAGGGGCTGCCTCCTGATAACCGGCAATATTGCTTCCCCAAATGCCTGTATTTTCATTCCAGAAATCCTTAAACAGTGTCAACAGGGTTTTGACATTGATACTGCCATCCGGATTTATCCATACCGGCCTGAACATCGAGAGAAAATTATCCTGATGCTCGCTGCTCAGTTCGCGGGGTAGAATTTCTTTATAGATTTGATTGGCTATCTCAAAACCTTCATCCGTTTTTTTAATCAACCCCAGATCCAGACAGTATTCTTTATCATCTTTATCAGTCTTGGTTTGATCTCCGGTAATCATCGGCAAAATAACCCGTCTGACTCTGTCTTCTTTTAGTTTATCAGCCAGCTGGTCAAGATGGGTTTGTCTGGATAAAATCAGTCTTTCCCTGGCAATCTCCAGTAATTGGGGAGTGATTGTTACTGTGGGATCTCTGTTTTCTTTTATATTGTAAGTTACTTCATAAGCCAATGCATTCACCAACCAGGGCTGACCGTCTGTATAATCCATAATCAGATCATAACAGGACTCTTCAAATTTTTGACCGGTTTCCGTCGTATGCTGTGAATAAAGATTGATTACATCCTCTTTACTAAAATTCCCCAACCTGAGAGATTCTGCTTTTATGTTGAAAGCACTGCCTCCTGTGATAATATCCTGTCCGCTGGTGTGAATCCGATAATCTTTTATGTCTCTGACTCCGCATAAAATAACACTTGAAGGGAAAGATAGCGGGCGTTTGGTATAGCCTGCCCTGAGCTGTCTTAAAACAGAAATCAATGTGTCGCCAACCAGAGAGTCAATTTCATCAATCATCAGAACAACTGGTTTATCAACTGACTCTGAGATATAAGTGAGAATTGCATTTAGACCATTTTCTGCTTCTACCTGAGAAAACAATTCTAAGCCTGACTGGTAATCAAAATCACTATTGAGCAATAATCTCATGTTATTCAGCAACTCTGTAACGATTGCTTTTAAAGCGGATTTAACATCATTACGGCTTGCCTGACCCATTTCAAAATTGGCATAAAGAGCGAAATATTTGCCTTCCTGATTCAGATAATCCTGTAGTGCCAGCATTGAGCTTGTTTTCCCTGTTTGTCTGGGAGCATGGAGTATAAAGTATTTTTCCTGATCAATCAAGGATAATATTTCATCTAGATTCCAACGATGCAGGGGATCCACTTTGTAATGTTGTGGCCTGTTTACAGGTCCTGCTGTATTGAAGAACTTCATTTTTGCTCCTTTGTTTTCGGTTTTATCATTGAAAGTATCATTTATTTTACTATAATACCAGTTTTGTCCGGGTAATATATATAGAGGGCTTCATTTAATATTCTTCCTGGTATTTTGCCCATTGGTAATTGAACGTTCGATAAGAAAGACCCAGTAGTTTTGCAGCCAATGCTTTATTATTGCCTGTTTTTTTCATTGCCTGCTGATAATATCTTTTTTGAAAACTCTCCATTTCTTTTGCCAGATCAAAACCATCTCTGATTTGTAACTCAACAGTGATTTGTTCATTGATGGTAAAAGAAAGATGCTAAGACAGAACCATATCGTCTGCTAAGATGGATATGCGTTGCATCTCGTTTTTGAGCTCACGGATATTGCCATACCAGGGATGCTGGCATAAGGCATTTATGGTATTTTCAGCAAGACTCAGATGTTTATGGTTTTTCAGAAAATACTGAGACAGGGTAGGAATATCTTCTTTACGCTCACGAAGAGGCGGTAATTCCAGTTGGAAAATATTCAAACGATAGTAAAGGTCTTCTCTAAAGGTCTTTTCTTCAACCATTTCCAGCAGATTCTTATTGGTGGCTGCAATCACTCTGACATTACACTGAATGGGTTTATTTTCCCCAATGGGGATCACTTCACCACTTTCGAGTACTCTGAGGAGTTTTGCCTGGAACTCCATGGGCATCTCGGCAATCTCGTCCAAAAAGAGTGTACCACCGTCTGCTTCTTTAAACTTACCGGTACGACTGGTCGATGCACCGGTAAAAGAACCCTTGGAATGACCGAAGAATTCGCTTTCAAAGAGATTTGGCGGAATGGCTGCACAATTGACAGGGATGATGACTTTATCTCTTCGTGGAGATAGTTTATGAATAGCTCTTACCAGTAATTCTTTACCGGTACCTGATTCTCCGCTGATGAGCAGATTCATTTCAGTTCCAGCTACTTTTTCTGCCAGTCTCAGCACCTTTTTCAAAGCAGGGGACTGACCAATAATTTCATGAAAAGGGTCATCAGGACGAACCTGACTTTCAAGCGCTCTAACCCTGTCTTTTAGATGCTTGGCTTCATAGGCAGCCTGAACAATGGTAAGCAATTCCTCATTATCAAAAGGTTTGGCAAGAAAGTTAAATGCACCATTTTTTATGGCAGAAACAGCAAGCGAAACAGTACCGTGTGCCGTGATAAAGACAAATGAAATAAAAGGCTGAATCGCTCTGATTTTTTTCATGGTTTCAATACCATTTAAACCAGGTAAATTTACATCGAGAATAGCCACATCAAACTGTTGATTGTCTGCCAAAATGATCGCATCTTCTCCGCTGGGAGCAGTTTCTACTTCATACCCTTCATTCTTCAGTAAGACACTCAATATCGAGCGAATATTTGGTTCATCGTCTGTAACAAGTATTTTTGCCATATTTAAATCCATTGTTTATCTTTATGAAAAGAATCTCACCATTTTTTAAGTTCTTCAGCTAAATTTAATGAAATTGTGATGGATGTTCCTTTGCCCAATTTAGAGTTTATCGTCAGATCAAACCGATGCTGATCGAGAATCTGCTTGACGATAGCCAGACCAAGACCGGTACCAGAGGATTTGGTAGTAAAGAAAGGTTCTGTTACATGCTCCAGTATTTCAATCTGAATACCACAACCGGTATCTTTCCAGTGTAATTCTCCATGTAACTCATCATGCCATACTAACTCAATACTCAGCACTTTGTCAGCAGAGAGTTCCATTGCCTCAATACTGTTATTCATGAAATTTGTCAGCACCTGTATCATAGAATCTTCGTCTGCTCTGGCAATCCATTTTTTGGCTGCATCAAATTTAAACATCAGCTGTATATTCTTTTCTTTGAGGAGGTTCTCATTTAATGAGATCATTTTCTTAATCAGGCTGACCATATCGACATTGACGATATTTAACTGACGCGGTTTAGCGTAGTTTAGCAGGTCTTTGGTTATATTGTTAATTCTGTCCACTTCATTGATGACATTGCCGGCAATCTTTTTAATCTCCGGTTGAACCAGTACGCTTTCCATAAGCTGTACAGAACTTCTGATGGAGGTCAGCGGGTTTCTGATTTCATGGGCGATAGAAGACGCCATTCTGCCAACCATGACCATTTTCTTTTGCTGATAATTATTGTCGAGTTGTCTGATCTCTCTGTCAAAACGTTCCACACTTTCATAAGC
>JAGOCT010000288.1 GCA_017998585.1 Candidatus Cloacimonadota bacterium
GCTTTATCAAACTCATTAAATTCACAGTACCATTTTCCCAGATCGGTATAAATCAGCCAAACCAGTTTTTGGTCATCCAGACTTTCTGCGATCTTTAAAGCTTCATGAAAACGAATAAAACCTTCATCAAAATTTCTTCTGGTAATCAGAATAACACCCTGTATAAGCTTGGAGTAAGCCACAGCTTCCAGTGAATTTTTACTGTTTCCAATCTCCAGTAAGGCCTGATAACCCTTCTCAGCCTCTTCCAGATTCTTATCTTTTACCTGATTATTGGCTCTTAAAAATATAGTTTGAATCTCTTCCTTTATATCTATTTTCCTGACTTTTGACTGATCCATATCTGCTCCTTTATGGATAACACTTCGATAATACTGACTTAGCCATTACAAATAGGGATAAGATTATGTCAATTTCTTTTTGAGTAGAAAAGAAACACTGTTTCTTTAAGAAACGTTTCTTTTAGCAACATTGTTACTTATAGAAACACTTATAAAAAACGCTTTAAACATCTTATCTTATTGAATTATAATGCATTACATTACAATTGATTTTAATCTTTCAATTGGCTCTGGCATTGCTATTTAAAATATCAAAACAATAACAATCCGGGAGGAAGAAATGAAAAAGACAAATTTGAAATTAAAACATTTCAGCATATTGCTTGCTTTTATGTTTTTAATGTTCAGTCAAATGCTGTTTGCCTTTACTGAAATGCAAATTCAAAGAACTGATGGTATGTCCAATCAGGCTTATGGCTTTAGTGTGGATATTGACCATAACAATGCACTTGTAGGTGCGTATGGTGATTTTAATTCCTTAACACAATTGGTAAATGGTTCTGTTTATTTTCATAAATTTAACGGCATTGACTGGATTTTAGCTCAAAAGATAGTATATGATTCAAGTTCAAATCCGGAAGAATTATCTGAGGTCGGCTTCGGTTATAAGGTAATCATTCAGGATACTGTAGCGATGATCAGCGCACCTTGGGATTTTACAGGCAATACGTTAAATGGGGCAGTATATTATTATCATTACAATGGCACCCAATGGGTTTTTGGACAAAAGATAATGGGTTCTATTCAAGGGGGTTATGACGATTTTGGCATAGATATGGCCTTAGATGGAAATGTTTTGATCGTTGGCGCTTCTGGGACTGATCATGTTTTAAACACGAATGTACCTACTGAAATGAACTATGGTGCAGCCTATATTTTCCGTTGGAATGGCACTCAATGGATTCAAGAACAAATTTTAACAGGAAGTGATACCAATTGTTTTGATGATTTTGGCACCAGAGTTTCAATAAAAAACAATACAGCCGTTGTTACTGCACATATAGCAGGTCCGTATAATCCAAACAATATCCATCAGGAAGGACCGGGAAAAGCGTATGTATTTAATTATAACGGAACCCAATGGGTTGAATCTCAAATCTTAACCGCATCTGATGGTCAAAATGGAGATTGGTATGGAAGATCAGTAAAAATTACCGATACTCAGATTTTTGTTGGCGCTCTTAAACATAATTCCAGCAGTTCAGTAGATGGGGCTGTCTATTGTTATTCGCTTACAAATAATGTATGGACACAAACACAAAAAATTATTCCTCAAAACAATGCTAATGCAAGCTACTTTGCGTCTTCAATTGATTGCGAAAATAATCAATTAGCTGTAGGTTGTGGTCATTGGAGTAATTCAAATAACGGAGTTGTTTATGTATATAATTTAGAAGGGTCTCAGTGGGTTTATAATACGGCTGTTACACATTCAAATCCTAGTGAAAGCGGAGATGACCTGGGAACAAGTGTTGCAATATCACAAAACAGAGTGATTGCAGGAGCTCCGTGGAGTAACGGTTGGCAGGGATCTGCTTATGTTTTCCACTTTGAAAATATGGCACCGGTTGCGATTGCCGGTCCTAACCAGACAGTAAACGGAGGAAGTGTCGTTACCTTAAATGCATCCAACTCCTATGATCATGAATTTGATCCGATAACCTATCTATGGACAGCCCCAACTGGCATCACATTATCATCGAACACAGTTGCATCTCCTTCTTTTACGGCTCCTTATACAGAGTTGCCTTTTATTGAGCTGGTTTTTACCTTAGTATGTAGTGATGGCAATTCAAACTCCGTACCCGCTACCGTTACGATTACAGTCATGAATTCAAATCAAATGCCTGTAGCAAACGCAGGAGATAACAGATCAGTATTGGAAACTACCAATTGTATATTAGACGGATCAACTTCTTATGATCCGGAAAATGCCTCTATCACATATTTATGGACAGCTCCTGCAGGAATCAGCTTATCTTCAAATACTACACCAAGTCCTTTCTTTACTGCTCCGGAAGTTACTGAAAATACCATTTTAACATTTACTTTAGTAGTCAATGATGGTGAATTTAACTCTTTCCCTGATTCAGTCAGTATTACAGTTGTTCCGATTTTACCGGTAAGCAATCTGACATTTAACTCAAACACGCTCACATTTGCTTGGAATCCTCCGGGAGCAACAGAAAAGACATTCCGTTATGATGATGGCGTTGTTAACAATGCCTTAGGTGCTAACAATGCAACCGCCATGTTAGGTGTAGCGTATTATGAAAACAGTCTTTTAGATCAGGTTTCCTGGTATCTTACATCAGATGGAGGCCCTCATAATTCTGTCAAAGTAGTAGTTATGGCTTTAACAGATGAAGGTATGCCTGACAATCAGAATATTCTATACCAAAATGACAATGTATCAAATACAGATGCCCAATGGAATACATTAACTCTACCCACACAGATTTCAGCACCTAATGGTTTTTATGTTGGACTTTCATATGAAGGATTTTTGGGAATTGGCATTGATGATGGAGTAGGAGCTCCTTATGCGTTTATTCAAGGCACACACTGGGTTGCAATGGATTGGACAAGTGAACAGTGGCAAAATTTGGAAGAGCTTAACTTTAATAATAATTTTATGATCAGAGCACATGGTCTATCTTTAGGTACGATTGAAACTGAACGTAAAACAGTTCAAGTTAAACCAATAGACAATACGATGAAACTAGTCTGTATTCCTCAGACTCAAAAAGTAATCACTTCTACTGAAACCAGAGACAGTTTTTTCCTCAATCAGTACAATGTTTATCTGGATGGCACAATTCTTCAGGAAGGAATAACTGAAAGAACCTATACTTTAACAAATTTAACAAACGAAACCCACACATTTGCGGTTACTGCAGTTTATGAAAACTTTCTGGAATCTGATCCTATAGAATATGAATTTAATTATACAGGCAATGATGCGTCAGACATTGTCAACCTAAGCCTCCCATTTATTCAGAATTACCCAAATCCCTTTAATCCAAATACCAATATCAAATTCAATCTTAAACAAGATTCTCAGGTTAATCTTAGCATCTTCAATGTAAAAGGTCAAAAAGTAGCGACTCTGATAAATCAAAATATGAAATCTGGTGTTCATACTCTCAACTGGGATGGTAAAACCACACAAGGCAAGGCTTCTACTTCCGGTATTTACTTCTATCAGTTACAGACAAATTACGACAAACGCATCGGCAAAATGATGTTAATAAAATAATTTATTGGGGCTGTCCTCTTATTGAGGACAGCCTTTAAAATAAATAGGAGAGAGAAATAATATGTTGTCATTGGA
>JAGOCT010000008.1 GCA_017998585.1 Candidatus Cloacimonadota bacterium
CTGAAGCAGAACTATCTTTGATTTCTAAAGGGCTATTGTCAGGCAAACTGGACACATAGTTTTCAATCTGATAATCTTTTAAGTCTTTTTCTATCAGATACTTTTTATCTTTTAAAATAATCTCAATCTGATTTCCATTGAATGACATCTCATGTGCGATTTTTTTCCCTTTAATATAAAATCTTTTCTGTTTTACCGTTTTTAATGTTTTTTGATCCACTAAGTAAAAGTTAAAGATCCCTGACAGAAAATCCCTGCTTCCAAATATCAATTGCTGATTATAATACCCAAGATACTTCAGATTGACCAAAAAATGAGGATCAAGGTTTAATATGATTTGATTGTATCCTTCAATCGGATCCTTGTAAATCTCAGGGTTAACCTGATAATCAGCTTTATAGAATACATAATGATTAGCACTTGTCTTTACCAGAGTATAGGTGATTGTATGGATCCATTCTCTTTTCTTGCTATCTTTGTAAAAACGAACCGTCAGATCCAAAGAAGTTTTGGAAATCGGTCTGATTTTCTCAAGCACAGGATACCTGACATGCAGGTTTTCTTTTTGATAAAAACTGAGAATTCTCGGGTCAAAAACAATAAGTTGATAATTCCTGTCATAAACCACTTCTTCAAGTTCATCCGGATTAATGGTATAATTCATAAAGTATTCCTGACAAATACTGTTCAATTCACTGATCGGGATCTTGTAAATCACCACATTTTCTTTGTAACTTCTCAGTTTATTAAAGCCGTGTCTCCGATAATACTCGTTCAGGGCAAACTTTACCATATTATTCATTGGAATATCTTTGACAGTATCAAAACCATTGCAGGGATTGAGCTCATGAACCGCATTCCGGATATAATGATTCCAGAAATACTGTAGCGAATCAGCCTGTGTTGATTTCTCATCTAATGAAAATAAAGAAAAGGGTATCGATAACAGACAGAGAATAATGATAAGAATCCAAACTTTTAACTTCATTTTATCACCCCTTTTTTAGTCATATAGATATCTCTGTTTGCTCTGAATATAAGCCGATTATCCTGTGTCATACCCAATAATTCCAAATAAGAAGCAAATCCTTTTAAAGCGATATTGACATTTGAGATTTTCTTCGTCTTTAGATTTAGTGTATATATTGCGCATCCATTCTCATCAGAAAAGAGTGTAAACACATAAAAATCATTGTTTGCAATTCCATGACTCATATACTCTCCAAATTTTGCAGCTAATTCAATTACTGATGTATTTATATAAAAGTCTGAAACCATGAGATATGATTTATCGTCTGACCAGTTGTGATATAATTTTATAATTTTATCATCTGTCACATAGTTTAAATCCTCTTCTGATTTTGCTTCCAGCTGCAATAATTGTTTATTCATGATGTCATACACATATACATTTCCAACAAAGTGATCCCCTGCTTCACAGAATACGATTTTCTTCTCATTCTCCACAAATTTGATATTATAAAAAAATTCAAAATGTTCATATGCTTTGATCAGAGTTTCCTTTTGTGTTTTCATATCATATAAAATAAGTCCCTGTAAATCCGAATAAATGGCTAATGTCTTGTCTTTATTCATCTTTTCAAAATAATTGATAAAAGTTTGCATACTGGAGTTAACTTGCTTTTTAATGATATTGTATTCTCTTTTTGTGAAAATCACACTGTCATTCTCAGGATTGTAAACTAAATTATAATATTTTCCCTGAAGTTTAATCTTTTCATCCACTATAAATCGGGGCGTGTTATATCGTGTGCTTATATCAGGGAAACTGGTTACTCCGGCCTTTTCAAAGTCTTCCTTTCTATATTTTATAAGATATTGTTCATCATCAATAATACCTGGTTCTGTTAATCTTGAACTGTTAAAATAATAGTACAAAGAATCTTCATACAACATCTTATGAACATAATCGAAATCTGATTGCTGAGGATTAAGCAATTCACAAGTTTCTTTCAGATCAGGTTTCATCCGATTTTCTATCTTAACATAGTTATCCTTCAACAAATATTTGCGTCTGATACAAGCAAAATAATAGGAACTGTCCTTTTTCCTTCTAAGATAAATACTATTAACACTGACTGCCTGACCTGGATGATCATGGCGATATTCCTTCATTACAACCTTGATTATACCTCTATTATAGAATTCGAAATGAGATAGCTTGTAAGGGCTATCTAATGGCTGAAAATAATTCTGCCCAATGATAACACCTGTATTCAGAAAAGCCTCAGATATAATGTTTGAATCCAGATTAAAATAACGTTTTCTTAATGGGTTTAGTAAAAAGTCCTGAATCTGATAAAAAGAACAATACTGATTTTTTTGTATATTAAGTCTTGAAATTCCATACTGTTTCAGGTATTTTCTAATACAGTAATGGTTCATTAATGTTTTATTTTGTTCCAGATTTGGTGTTTCAAAAGCTTCTGGCTCATACAGATCATTGATATACTCTTCCAGAATCTGTTTCTCAATCTGCTTTTGATTTTCTACCTTGATTTGAGTGATTTTCTCATACTTCCCGTCAATCATCAGACTATCTGATAACTGAGCATAAAGGCATGAACTTAATAATAATACAAATCCAATGAACAATTGTTTCATTTATCCTCCTTTTTTGTCAGAATAACTTTTTTAAACCAGAATGTCAAGTCTCTTTTTGTTCTTTGTATGAATTTATTAAAAACATCTGGTCTCTGATAATATATTCAAAAAAGACTGTCCTTATTTTTTCTCTCAGATTATTTTTTTGTAAAAGATTGTTTGTGAGAATTACCCATTTAAGCTATTAGCAATCCTCTTTGCTCCCTATTTCATTCCTATTTCATTCCTATTCCACTCCTATTCAAATCCTATTCAATTCTCCAAGAAAGGAAGAGGAATGGAATAGGGAAGAAAGAGGAAAACAGGATGCTCACTGTACGAAAATACTTGACAAAGCACTCGATTTCTATTAGTATTTTTAAAAGGGGGTAAAGATGAAAAGGTACAATTGGCTTTTTGTAATGATTATATGAGGGTTTATACTGATTATGAATGCTCAAAAAAGTGAGATTAACCGGGTTTATAAAGAATCCATGGTAGCTTATCAGGCTAAGGATTACAAGGGCTTTTTAGAAAAGAATATTCAATTGTATCAGTGGATACCAGACAATCCGACACTGCTTTATAATCTCGCCTGTGCCTATTCACTCAATCAGCAAAAAGAGAATGCACTTGAGATACTTAATAAACTGATTCTCATTCAGCCTAACGAGGCTATTATTACAGAAAACGATTTTTCGTTTATCAGGGATTCTGAAGGTTTTAAGATCATTTGTGATGAAATCAGAGAAGCCAATAAACCGATTTCTACCAGTGAGACTGCATTTATTATTAAAGAGCGGGATCTTCATGCCGAAGGTATCGCTTATGATCAGAAAACAGGGTGTTTTTATGTCAGTAGTGTGCATAAACGGAAGATTGTCTGTATTCAAGCGGATGGATCAGTTAAAGATTTTATAACAGATAAGACAGCGCCAGAACTGGATGGCGTTATGGGGATGAAAATTGACTCAGAAAATAGAATTCTCTATGCAGTCAGTACAGCTTATAAAAACGTAAAGAATTATAAAGAAGAAGATTTTGGCAGAACCGGTCTGTATCTCTTTGATCTGGATAAGGGAACTCTTCTGGATAAATACATTTACAGAGATACTGAATTTGGGGCTGACGATGTCCTGTTCAGCTTAGATGGAGAAATCTATTTATCTGGTAATAAAGAAATCAGACGAATTCAAAAAGAGAATCATCAGATTGAGGTGTTCTGTGAAAATGACCAGTTTGTTTCTTTACAAGGCATAGATTTTAGTCCGGATCAGAAAAAGATGTTTATTGCAGACTATTCAAACGGCCTGTTTGTTCTGGATCTAAAGACAAAAGAGTTAAAAGCCTTGAAAGCTCCTAAAAATCTCAGACTCTTTGGTATTGACGGACTTTATTTTTACAAAGAAAGTCTGATTGCAATTCAAAACGGTCTGAAACCATGCCAGGTAACTCAGTTTTATCTGAGTCAGGATTATTCAGAAATATTAAGTTATCGTATTCTTGAACGTAACAACCCACTTTTTGGAGATCCGACCCTTGGTGTAATAAAAGGCAATGAATTCTACTATATCGCTAATGATCAGCGTACTACAGCTTATGATGCTTCATTTCAGCCTTTGCCTTATGAACAACTTAATGATATTATCATTCTCAAAACCAAAATAGATGCCCAATTTAAAGATACTTCCAAATGAACTAGGCTCTTTTATTCAAATACTGAGTATAATTTTGATTATACAATCTATCTTTAAGACAGTGATAGATCAACCTGTTTATAGAAGCAAAGAAGTTTCATACAAAGATACCATAGAAAAACTTACAATCTGATAGATTTTATACAACCCTGATTCAATTTGATTGCAATTGATCCTCGGATCATCATCAATATACCAATTTCATTGTTACAATTGGGGCAAACTGGTTTGAAAAAAGTGGGTAAGCCTTTTAAACCGACAAAATCTTTCTCCATTCTATCAACAAAACATTTGATTATTCGTCCTTTTCCTGCTTTAAAATACCTGAACAATAAAAATCCACATTTACATTCAATATCAACAATTTTTCCAATCTTCATAAACACCTCTTAATCAGTCTTTTTTATAATATCAATGTTTTGTCAAGTATGACTTTACAAAAGTATTTAAAAAACATCCAATGAGTTTTTCTTAACAGTATATGATATATTTTTTTTTATAAATTCATTAAATAATTTGACATAAATTAGTCCTTTATTATTTTTTGTATTATAAGGAGGTCAAAATGCCTGCATTACACTTATCAAGCTTACTAAATAAAGATTTGATCAAAATCAACATCACTTCAGAATCGTTAGAGAATATTTATGCAATTCTATTAGATGAAATATGTGAATTGTTTAAATTACCTGTCCCATGCAGTGATTTACTTCAAAAAATTATTGAACGAGAAAAAGAAGCCAGCACAGTTTTCCCAACAGGAGTGTCTATTCCTCATGTACATATAGAAGATTATGATGATACCATTATCGGAATAGCAATTCCATCTGAACCTGTTCACACCGAACACGGCGATATCAAAATGTTGATAATGGTGATTTCAGGAACGCTTCAAAATACCTTATATCTTCATATATTACAGTCTATTATTAAACTTTCTAAAGATACTGTACTCTTTGACAAACTTGTAAAAGTCAGAAAACCAGATGAATTTATAGAGTTAATTGCACGGGGTGATTTTGCTTTAAAACGTAATGTAACAGTCAGCGATTTAATGTCTAACAAGATATTCTATGTTAAACGGGAAATGAGTTTAAAAGAACTGGGAAATATCTTTTATGAAAAAAATTATGGCTACTGTCCGGTGGTAGATGACAACCTAAATTTAATAGGTGAAGTGACCGTTCTTGATTTAATTATGACTGGATTTCCAGATTATACCAATTATCTGGGAAACATGAATTTTTTAAAATCATTTGAACCATTTGAGACATTGCTCAGAGAAGAAAAAAACATCAAAGTAATAGACATCATGAAAAAAGTGGAATGTCAACTGACACCTGAAGCGTCTCTTATTGAAGCGGTTTTTCTTATGAAAAAGAATAGAAGAAGAGATATTCCGGTTGTCGTTAATAAAAAAATCGTAGGAATAATTAGTTTTATGGACATCTTTAGAAAAATTATCAGAGGTTAAAATAATTGATTATCAACCATCGTTTTCTTTCGTTTATTCAACAATTGAATGAAAAGAGAAAAAGCATTAAAAAGCAATTGACAAAAAACAGTAAAAGAATAATTTTAACAAAAAAAATAATATGGTGACTATAAAGGAGGCAAAATGGCTGAAGAGAAGAAAAAAAGCCAAATTAATCCTGATGAAATAAGCATTTCAGGTACTAAGCATTTTTCATTAATCGATTTATTAATGATTATTATGATTGTAGGTCTGATTTCCTTAGCAATATTCCCTAAAATGCAGGATACTAAAAATGAAGAAATCATTCTGAACAGCTTAACCAAAATGCAGAAAATTATCCAGGCAAATGAAAAAATGAAACAAGATACTGGTGATTATGCATTTGATATTTCGATGCTAAATATGAATGATGAGATTAAAGATAGTTTCTTTGAATTTACTCTGAATGATACAGCTATCGTTGCAATTTCTAAAAATCTGTCTGTTAAAGAAGTATCATATTACTATATGGTAGCAGATCAGAAATTTAAAATTGCACCAGACTCCAAAAAAATCATTGATGAGACAATTTTTGACAGAATAAAAAAATAAAATGATGTAATTTTATTAAAAAGTCTCGTCTTCTGTGCGAGACTTTTTTTATCATACAATAAAACTAACTGATAAACTGTTAGTAGTATTTTTATATCAGTCAGTAATAATTCAATTTTCACGTCCTTAATGAATTGAACTAAAAAAATGTTAGGGAGTTTTTTTTTGACAATCCCCATTATTGGTGCTTACGCAGAAATTCATTATACCTTAAATGGAATAAAAGCAAAATATTATAAAAGTGCCCCTGAAATCATCTTTGATCTACCTGTTCGTTGTATCTTATCTAAAAGCAAGACAATTCCTCTGGCTTTAATCGTAAAAGATTCGCATCAATTTCCCTGTACGATTTTTGATATTAAGGTCAGCATAAAATATCAAAATTGTCAAAACTATTTTGTAAAAGAGACGCTTCCTTTGCAATATAAGCAGTTTATTAATAAACCTTTTTACTCTCATTTATTTGAATTGCCTGTTCCTGATTCCTATATTAATCAGTCTATAGATATATCTGTTCATTTTAAATACAGTACATCTAATACTCAGATACACAAGGGAATTAACGATAATTACAAAGCTTTACCTTCTCATTCCTTTACCTGTTTTATAAGTACTGATCCCCTCCCTTTTCCAGCAGGTTACTGGAAAGGTGAACCACATTACCACAGCGATTATACCTCTGACCAGGTAGAGTTTGGAGCACCGCTTTATATAACAAAACGCTTTGCCATGGCTATGGGGATGGATTGGTTGTTTGTAACGGATCACTCTTACGATCTGGATGATTATCCAGATGATTATATAAAAAATGATCCTGATTTAACTAAATGGAAACAATTAGAAAATGAATGTAATTTACTAAATCAAAAAGATTTTCGTATGATTCAGGGAGAAGAAGTTTCCATTGGGAATTATAAAAATAAAAACATTCATTTGCTAGCTGTCGGTTGTCCTTTCATACATGGAAAAGGAGACAGTGCTGAAGAATGGTTTAAAAACAGACCTGATTATCAGCTTAAAGACTTGCCCGATTTATTAAGAAACAACAAAAATGGGCTTTTAATCGCAGCTCATCCATTTGAAGATGTTCCGCTGTCTCAAAAGATCACATTAAACAGAGGAAGCTGGCACATAAAAGATTACATTGATAATAAAATAGAATTTTTACAGGGGATAAACCAAAACAGTCTTTTTGAAGTGTTAAAATCTGTAAGTAAATGGAAAACATTGCTCTTACAAGGTCATTATTTATATTTGCTGGCAGGAAATGATGCGCATGGTAATTTCCAGTACATGAAGCAGATAAAAATTCCCTTCATAAAATTATTTTTAAGCAAAAAACAGATTTTTGCCAGATTTTTCACTGTTTTTAGATTCACTGAGAATAATCCTATTGAAGGCATAAAATCTAAACATTTACTGATAAGCAATGGTCCTTTTATAGATTTTCAACTAAAAGGGTTAAAAACATATCATATAGGAGACACTGTGTCTGAAGCCTTTTTAACGCTTATCTACCATGTTGACAGTATGTTAGAATTTGGAGAAATCAGTCTTGTGAAATTATTTATCGGAGATATTGACAAAAAAAAAGAAATCTGTTATACTAATCCAGAAAATCATAATGTGCTTACTTTACCGAAAAGAGGGTATATCAGAATGGAATGTTTAACTCAAAAACTGGCAATCGCGATTACAAATCCAATTTGGATTAATCAACTGGAGACACAGAAATGATCAAAAAAACTATTTTTGTCATACTATTTTTTTTTCTACTGATAAATCTATACACTCTGGAAATCACAATACTTCAAAATCAATCAGTCATGTTGTTTATCCTTTCTCTGATTTGTTTTATCACATTATGTTCGTTGTTTTTTATATGTATAAGACATAAAAAACAATTATGGAAAGAAGAGAGTGCTGCCAGCCAAAATCTAATCTCAGTATCAAAAGACATACTTTGCATTCTAAGTCAAAACTGGTCAATTTTGCAAATGAATCCTTCTTTTGAAAAAGTTTTGGCTTATAACCGAAAAGAGATGATCAATCATAATTTTGCAGAATTACTGGATCCAGATGAAAAAGAAAATTTTATTAGAGTAAAAAAGGATTTAAAAACTCAGGAAAAATTAGAGTTTAATACAAAGCTATTAAGCAAATCAGGAGAAGAACGATGGGTATCCTGGTATGCTTTTTTTGATCAGGATTCAATGAAAATATATGCTGCCGGTCGAGATATAACTAACGAAAATCTTTTCTTACTCCAGCTTCAACAATCTGAAGAAAGAGCTCGTAAACAGTTTAAAAGCATCCCAATTCCTACTTACACATGGAAAAGACAAGGAGATGACTATTTACTTGTCGATTACAATGACATGGTATTCAAGATGACAGATGGAGAAGTTCAGGACCATATTGGTATTAAAGCCAGTGAGTTGCTTAAAAA
Organism: Candidatus Cloacimonadota bacterium; assembly: GCA_017998585.1. The sequence goes on from JAGOCT010000008.1 coordinate 8,819, forward strand.
CAATTATCAGGTTCTTAGGGATATGGACTATTGTTACATTACTCGCAAGCCAATTCATAAAGAAATTGAATTTTATATCGAAGATGACAATAAAAAACTTCATTTTGTAACCAGTTATGCTTTCGTGCCACCCGATTCTGTCATGATTCATATGGAAGATATCACAGATAAGAAAAACATCGAGATGGAATTAAGAAATAATGAAGAAAAATACAGAGCTTTATTTAATACTTCAACTGATGCGATTCTGCTCATTGATCTTCAGGGGAAAATAAAAGACTGTAATATCGCCACTTCAACACTATTCAATTTTTCTTCCGAAGAGCTGACAGGCAAAGAAATCAGTGATTTATTTGTAACAGAGCATTTGGCAAGTTTTGATAAAGATATTGTAAATGGAGTTGAAGAATTGGTCTTTCAATTGTTTGGAATGGAAGTGATTGACGGGTTTGTTGAAGTAAACTGCATTAAAAAGAACCAAATGGTATTCCCTGCTGAGACACAGGCTCAATTCTTTACATTTAAGAACGACAGAATTGTCTTACTCTATGTGAGAGACATTACTGAAAGAAAAGTAATGGAAACCCAAATTAAAGAAAGCTCAGCAAGACTCAGAACTGCTTTTGAAAGTCTGCCTTTTGATTTTTGGTTTACCAATAAAGATCTTGTTTTTCTAATGCAAAGTAATCATTCAACTGAACTATGGGGCAACCTGATTGGCCATGAAATAAAATCATCTCCAATCCCTGATGAAGTCAAACAACAGTGGTCTAAAGATTGTTCCATCGCCCTTAACGGAGAAAAACTGATGAAAGAAGTGTCTTTCAGTAAACCCAATAATAAAATATTCTATCAGATGATTGTCCCTGTCTTATCAGACAATGATATCAAAGGATTACTTGGAATCAATATAGATATAACTGAAAACAGAATGAGAGAAGAAGAACTTAGAAAATACTCTATAGATTTAGAGAGAGTTAATCAAGAGTTAAAGTCCTTTGCCTACATTGTATCTCATGACCTAAAAGCTCCTTTAAGAGCAATTACCACAATGGTTGACTGGCTAATAACAGACTACGACGAAAAGCTGGATGACGAAGGCAAAAATATTCTTTCTCTGCTTAACAATCGTACAAAACGAATGCATGATTTAATTGATGGGATCCTGAAATACTCAAGAGTTGGCAGACAAAATGTAATTCAGGAAGAGATCGAAATAGGCGAATTGATCAATCATGTCTGCCAGATGTTAATTATTCCTGATCATATCAAATTACAGATTGAAGATCAAATGCCTATTATTTGGGCTGGTCGAGTTCATATGGAACAAATATTCCAAAACCTGATCAGTAATGCGATCAAGTTTATGGATAAAGAATCTGGACTTATAAAAATTGCATGTAAAACATCTGAGAATTCTCATCTATTTTCAGTTGAAGATAACGGACCTGGTATAGAAGAAAGACATTTCAATAAAATATTCGAAATTTTCCAGACACTTAAACCGCGTGATGAATTCGAATCGACCGGTGTTGGACTTTCAATTGTCAAAAAAATTATTGAAAATCTGGGCGGGGAGATATGGCTGGAAAGTAATGTAGGACAAGGTACCATTTTTTATTTTTCTATACCGATAAATGAAAAACCGGATAATTCATAATAGAAGGAGCAACACCACATGTCACAGATATTATGTTGGGACACACATTTTGAACCATCAGAATTTAAAGAAAGCGTTGTTTTTTGTGATTCAAAGGACAAAGTAATGAGTTATCTAACATCCACATCTGTTATTTTATTTAATAAAAGTGTTTTAGAAGTGAAAGAAAATCTGTATCTGCTCATATTGATAAAAGTATCCTATCCTGGCACTTTTCTGATTTTTGTAAATGGAGATAAATATCCCAATTTCTTTGAAAACATCCCTGAATCTCAATTAGATAAGTTCATAACTAGTTCAATAATTCGAACTTTCAGAGTAGAAGATAAATCACAAAGTATTCAAAATGCATTAAGTATAATCATGAACTCTTCGACTACTTAGTTTTTCTCATTTACTATGACGTTATATAATTGAGTCGCATTTTCAGCCTGACTAATATCCTCCAGTAATTCTTTATTTTTCAGAATATTAACAATACGTGATAACAACCTCAGATAATCTTTATCCTGTTTATCAGATGCAACAATCATCAAAAAGAGAGTAACAGGCTTATCATCAATTGAATCACAAGGGACTCCATTCTTACAACGCCCTACAGCTATTACAAAATCCTTCACAGAAGCATGTCTGGCATGAGGTATAGCAATACCATAGCCAATCCCTGTACTCATTAATTTCTCTCTGGCATAAATAGCATTTCTGAGAATATTTTTATCGGTAACCAAATCAGAGTGATTAATTACCTTTAAAAGTGCTTCTAAAGCCTCTTCTTTAGTTTCTATATCTAAATCCAGAACTCTTTCAGGTGTAATATACTGTGATATATGGGGAAATTTTTCCATTATAGGTTTCCTCTCTGTTTCATGATTGTTTCCAATCTGTCTAAATTAATATCGGTTACCACTCCTTTAGGATGCCAGTGTTTTTGACACCCCGGATAGTTTAGAAAAACACACTGAGCCGGCACTTTGGCATTCATTGCCTCCCAACCACCTGTAAACAAATTCATAGCACAAGCAATTCCGATAATAGCTATTTCACTTGTTATCTTTTTTTGTTTAAACCAATTGGAAAATCCAGTAGAATGAGAAATCAGTCTGGTCTTAAATTCATATTTTTCGGCAAGCTTTGATATCTGATTTACCTGACAATTTTTCATACAGCCAATACAAACAGCCTCATACTTCATTTTTTTAGCCGGACATTTTGCCTCACCTTTTTTACTCATACAGGATGGCAATAAGATATAATTATCCTTCTTCTTTTGCCATTCTTTCAAAAAGGCTGTATTCAGCATCTCTGAACCTATCAGATTTAACAAATAGTCATTGTGATGCCTTTTTAAGAGTATATAATCTTCCTTCCCTTTGTGAGTTTCCGGATAATCTGTAGCAAACTGATCATATTCTTTCATGCAAGTTTCCCTGACAGGTTTACTGATTTTTAAAAACAAAGTATTTAATCTGATCATTTTTTCTAAGAAATCCTTCTGAGCAGTAAGTTTCGATCTACTAAATCTCCTGATATATTTCTTTATCTGCCGGCATTCCTGATCAAATTCACCACTGGAATCTAACCATCGGTACAGATTTTTCATCTTCATAACAGGATTAGTGACAGAAAATTCAGGAGTTCCAACCAGATATCGGTTCATAAGCATAGCCCTGATTTTATTGTTTATAATTTTAATAAGCGGATGTATCTTTCGGGTTCGGTACAGGCTTTTTAAGATCAGATGCATAAGAGAAGAAACCTTTGGAATGTTTTCAGCATAATTGTGATACAGTACCGATAATGCCAATAGTTCAACAGCAAAAACCTGTCGGTTGATTAATGGGTTCTTTTGCTTTTTTCCGGTATAACAGGCAATTTCTTCTTCAAAAATGTAATCAACACTTGCAAAGGTATCTTCTCTCATTTGAGCAGATACCTTATAAAAATTATTCATATATTTTAAGTGATAGGGTTTATACATATCAATCCTCTAAAACCTGATTTTCTTTCTTATTCAATCAATCAGAAAGATCAAGATTGTCAAGCAGATTCTAAAGAGAATATGTGATAAAACCTATTGATATGTTTTTCTCAAATCTTAACCTTTTGATGATCACCTTTATAACGGAAGAGCATCACACGGCTATTCGGATATTTTTTATCGTATGTTTCTTTAAACAGGTCATAAGATTCCTCTCTCCCGCTTCCATGCATCGGCACAATCACTTTCGGCTGAAATGATTCTATCAGATATTCATAACTCTTCACCACTGCATCCGCATTCGGAAAGCCACAACCTGTTATTGGTACAAAAGCAAAATCGATTTTAGGATACTTTAGTTTCAGTTTATCTATGGATTGGGTATAGACATTAGGCCAGTCATTATTCATGTAAAGCGCATCCCCGCTGTGTAAAAGAGTTAGATTCCGATATTCCACAACAAAGCCCACTCCAAGATCAACTGGAGATTTAAAAGTTGAAATTTTCAGATCATCGAAAACATAACTGCTATCTGGCAATATTCGGGTATAATCGGGCAGCTCAAACGGGTGTGTTCTGAATACTCTGTCATCGTTAGGGTTAAAGCCAAAAAAATAACGGATATCAGGATTGACTTTTTGCCATTTACTGATTTCCTGAGAAAAATGATCAGAGTGTTCATGACTGACAAAGACAAAGACCTTTTTGCCTTTTAAAAACTCTGCATCAACAATCCCATTATCAATTGAAGGTTCATCTGGCAATGGAAGAAGCGGATAATAATCAAAAATCATCCATATCTCTTTATAATTCAAGACCCATCCACTATGACCCGTATGATATATTTTCAGATCATTCTTTCCTGATTTTTTGAAAAAATCATCAGCATATTGTATCTTAATCTCTTTCTGTTTTTTATCTTTTTCTTTCAGCAAGGCAGCAATATTTAGATGTTTATATTGCTTTGCATACTGATAAGCCGTCATTCCGTATTGATCACAAAGGTGTAAATCTGCACCATGATCTATCAGAATACCAACAATTGTGCTATTTCCTTTTAAAACTGCCTGATGTAAAGCGGTTTGACCAATCTGGTCCTGAAGATTTAAGTCTGCTTTCAAACCAACCAATTTTTGAACGGCTTCCATTTTTCCTTGCGAACAGGCAATCATTAAAACACTTTTTCCATTAACACTCTGATAATTATATTTCGCCTGATGATCCAGCAGAATATTAAGACTTGTCAGACTATCCGCATACAAAGCATTCATAATAGCCGTTTCTCCATGAATATTCGCCTTGTTGATATCTGCCCCATTTTGGATTAAGTATCCGATCATTTCAGGATGAAGAAATGCAGCTCTGTGAAGCGGCATATTCCGTTCCTCAAATCCATCATTATTGATTTTATATCCGTATTGAAACATTAAACGAAGTAACTCAAAATTTCCCATATTAATTGCTTCTAAAAACGCATCTGTCCCGTAAGCATTTGTTAAATGAAAGTTAGGGTTTTTCTTCATAATCATTTCAGCAATCTGAAGATCATTTCTGGAAATTGCCAATAGTAAAGGGGTTGCCTGGTAAACCCCGCCCATTTTCTGATTGACATCAGCCCCATTATCAAGCAGGAATTGAATCATTTCTCTTTTCCCTGATAATATGGATCTATGTAAGGGATTAATTCCATTGCTGGTCAGAAGATTAACATTAAATCCCCTTTTTACTAAATCCTTTGCAATATCAGTATTCCCTCCCATGGCAGTAAAATTAAAAATTCGGTTATCATCAATTGCTCCGGTTAAAGCGCCTTGACTAATCATCCAGTCATACAGATTATTATCCCCATAAAGACAGCATACATGATGGGAGTATCATTGTTTTCTCCCTGCTTATTGATATCGGCACCAAATTTTACCAAACGCTTGGCTAACTCAAATCGTTTGTACTGTAGGACATAATGTAAAACACCATCTCCCTTATAGATATCCTTGTTCAAATAGTCAGGTTGACTGGTAACAAGTTGAATCATTTCTTCATCGGTAAATTTGTTCTCCCTAATGTCCATATCAGTAATCGCTGCCAAACTGCACACAAAACTGATGATTAAGATCCACAACGTTTTCTTCATTTACTCCCTCCATTATTGGTTTTATTTTTTCCCCTGGTATCCAAAATAGCGCATGTAACATTTTTATGATCTGTTTTATCTCATTTTAGTAAATAATGATAAATTTTACATTCTCTATTTAGCGGATATAGCATTAATAATGCATTAAAAGTGCCAATAATACCTAGAATCAATTTTTTTGCCGGATTATTAAAAAAATAATTGCATAAAAAAGGCAGTTCATTAATTTTGTCTTATCTAAACAAATCGTGATGTATCCATAATGGAAATAAAGGTATTTGAGGTTGAATCATGACAGAAAACACAGAAAAAACAAAAGAAAATGAAGTATCTAATTTTATCCGCAATATCATTGATCAGGATTTAGAATCCGGAAAACACCAGCATATTGTCACCCGATTCCCTCCTGAACCAAACGGTTATCTACATATTGGCCATGCTAAATCAATATGTTTAAACTTTGGAATTGCTCGTGATTATAAAGGCGTATGTCATTTAAGATTTGACGATACCAACCCGGTAAAAGAAGATGTCGAATATGTCGATTCCATCATGGAAGATGTCCATTGGCTTGGTTTTGACTGGAATGAAAAATTATTCTACGCTTCTGATTATTATCAGCAGTTATATGATTATGCTGAATACCTGATTAAAGAAGGCAAAGCCTATGTCTGTGATTTAAACCAGGAAGAAATGAGACAGACCAGAGGGACATTGACAGTTCCAGGCACAGATAGTCCTTACAGAAATCGCTCGATTGACGAAAATTTAGATCTATTTCGCCGTATGAAAGCCGGAGAATTTGAAGAAGGCACTAAATCACTCAGAGCAAAGATTGATATGGCTTCTCCCAATATGAACATGAGAGACCCCGTTATTTACCGTATTAAAAAAGCATCTCATCACCGAACAGGAGATCAGTGGTGCATCTACCCAATGTATGATTATACTCACTGTATATCTGACTCGATTGAAGGTATTACCCATTCCATCTGTACGCTTGAATTTGAAGATCACCGTCCGCTTTATGACTGGGTACTTGATCAGTTACCCGTTAAATGCCATCCTCAACAGATTGAATTTGCCAGATTAAATCTTTCTTACACAGTCATGAGTAAAAGATTGCTTCTTTCACTGGTTAAAGATAACAAAGTCAATGGCTGGGATGACCCCCGAATGCCGACCATTGCCGGTATGAGAAGAAGAGGCTATACCCCTGAAGCCATTAGAAATTTTGCTGACCGAATCGGTGTGGCAAAAGCAAACAGTATTGTTGATTTTGAACTGCTTCAGTTCTGCGTCAGAGAAGATTTAAATATGAAAGCAAAACGCGTGATGGTCGTCCTGGATCCATTGGAAGTCATCATCGAGAATTATCCGGATGGACAGGTTGAATATATGGAAGCTGAAAATAATCCTGAAGATTCAAGTGCAGGAAAACGAATGATTCCATTCTCCAAAAAAATATTAATTGAACGTGAAGACTTTATGGAAGAACCTGCTAAAAAATGGTTCAGACTCTATCCTGGTGGTGAAATTCGTCTAAAACATGCTTATTATATCACCTGTAAAGAATCCATTAAAGATGAACAAGGTAATATCATTCGCCTTATTTGTACCTATGACCCTGCTTCACGAGGCGGATGGACTCAGGATGGCAGAAAGGTCAAAGGCACTTCTCACTGGGTATCGGCAGAACATGCGGTGAATGTGGAAGTTCGTCTTTATGATCACCTCTTCTGTGTTCCGGATCCAATGAATGTACCGGAAGGAAAAGATTATACCTGCAATCTGAATCCAGACTCTCTTAAAATAATCACATGCCCTGCAGAACCTTCCTTAAAAGCCTCTAAATCAGGTGAAAAATTCCAATTCCTGCGTCAGGGATATTTCAATACCGACTATGATACAACACCCGAAAAGCCTGTGTTTAATCGTATTGTAGGGTTAAAAGACACCTGGGCGAAAGAAGCAAAAAAATAATATTTTTAAGTTATTTTGTAAGCGTGGTTATATCCACGCTTTTTTTATTGACAAACATGCTGATTTATGCTTATCTTTATCATTATGTCAGATTATTTATGTATTTTAATGATTTTATTGTATTCTTCAGCATGGTATCTGAAAATAACATACCATATATCCCATGTCAAATGGAGAAGAAAACATTATTTTGATTTCACAGGCTCATCAAAACAGTTTATAATTGCCTGTTTGGTATTTTTTATTGTTTTAGTATTAACATTGAGTGAATTGAAAGCGCATTTCAGAAGGCATTTAGGATCGGATACCATTAATGAAAAACAGACTGAATCAATATAAGATGATGTAGAATAACTAACAGCGCTCTAATAATATTACTGAAGCAAACAAGAGTTTTACATTATATTAAATTTCCGCATAATCAGCGTTATCCGTGTCAAAATATATTTTCTTTTCGCAAGCTGGTAGCTTGCGTTACAGCGTTATCCGTGTCAATATATATTTTCTTTACACAAGCTGGTAGCTTGCGTTACAGAGTTATCCGTGTCAAAAAAAGTTTTTTTTACGCAAGCTGGTAGCTTGCGTTACAGCATATTCCGCGTCAAAACGCAAAAAAGCACAGACCGAAGTTTGTGCTTTAAAAGTCAAAAGAGGATCAATGATGGCGGCTTTCTACTCTCCCACACAGTTTCCCATGCAGTACCATCGACGTTAGTGAGCTTAACTGCTGTGTTCGGAATGGGTACAGGTGTTGCCTC
>JAGOCT010000289.1 GCA_017998585.1 Candidatus Cloacimonadota bacterium
TTACGTAATGGTTGGTGATAAAGAGCAGGCGATAAAAGCAGGAGCTAATGGTTATATTGAAAAACCAATAAATCCGGATACATTTGTATCTGAAATTAAACTGTATCTGAAATAGAGGAGAAAAAAATGAATATCCTGATTGTTGATGATAATGAAACAAACATATATTTTCTTGAAACACTTTTTAAAGGATACGGGCACAAATCCTTTGAAGCAAGTAACGGCAAAGAAGCGCTGGAAGTTTTACAGAAAGAACAAATCGATTTAATCATCAGCGATATTCTGATGCCTGTTATGGATGGCTTTACACTCTGCCTGGAAGTTCATAAAATTGATCAATTAAAAAATATTCCTTTTGTCTTCTATACAGCCACCTATACAGGTCCGAAAGATGAGGAATTTGCGAGAAAAATAGGCGCTGATCGTTTTATAGTAAAGCCGTGTGAACCTCAGGTAATGATGGAACATGTAAATGAACTTTTAAGCACTTCTCATCAAAAACCTGTTAAAGAAAAAGAACTGTCAGAACATGATGATAAAGATATTTTTAAACTTTATAATGAACGGCTTATTCGTAAACTTGAACAGAAAATGTTGGAAGCAGAAAAAGAGTTGATCATCAGAATTGAAGTTGAAGATGCACTCCGAAGAAATGAAGCAATCTTGAATGCAACACAAAAAATTGCTAAAATCGGTGGGTGGGAATACGATGTATTCAATCAAAAGATATACTGGACAAATGAAGTTTATAACATTCATGATATTGAGAAATCTGAATTCTCTGAATTGCCCGAAGAAATAATTAACAATAGTCTTGAATGTTATTCTGAAAGCGTCAGAGATCAGCTCAGCAAATCATTCAGAAAATGTGTTTCAGAAGGAATCCCTTATGAAATGGAATGTGGTTTTACCAGTAAAAAGGGGAGGAAACTGATTGTAAAAACATCCGGATATCCGGTTTTTGAGAATGAAATAATAACAAAAATCTATGGTTATCTGATGGATATTACCCAATATAAAGATGCTGAAAAGGAAAAAGAATCTCTCAATGCTCAACTGAGGCAATCTCAAAAGTTGGAATCACTGGGTCAACTTGCCGGGGGTGTAGCTCATGATTTTAATAATATTCTGTCTATCATTCTGGGGTACAGTGAAATTTTGTTACGAACAATGCCTGCAGAAATGGAAATGCATAACGAATTACAGGAAATTGTCAATGCTGCAAAGAGAGCATCAGATCTGACCCGACAACTGCTTATCTTCAGTCGTAAACATGTCGTTCAACCGAAGATAGTAAACATCAATGATTTGATTAAAGATCTGGAAAAAATGTTAAATCGCTTAATCGGAGAAAACATTAAAGTAAAAAATATACTGTCTGAGAATATATTCAAGATAAAAGCAGATCCTGGACAGATTCAACAAATCATCATGAATCTGGTTATTAATGCCAGAGATGCGATGCCATTGGGTGGTGAGATCACAATAGAAACCAATAATGTGCTTGTTAATGAAGAGAATGCCATTAAATATCAGGGCGCAAATTTTGGTCAGTATGTTGAATTAAAGGTCAAAGATAATGGCACTGGGATGGATGAAGCCACTTTAAACAGAATATTTGAGCCATTTTTCACTACCAAAGAAGCTGGTAAAGGTACCGGATTAGGATTGTCAACTGTTTTTGGTATTGTCAAACAATCGGAAGGCTACATTTTTGTTGATAGTGAATTGAATAAAGGAACACGCTTTATTATGATCTTTCCAAAAACTACGGAAAAGCTCAATTATCAAAAAGAATTACTAGAAGAAGAAGATTTGGGAGGAAAAGGCGAACAGATTTTGATCGTAGAAGATGAAAAGCCCCTAATTGAATTGATAGAAAATATGATTATAAAACTGGGTTATAAACCCATATCAGCAACGAATGGCTATGATGCGTTAAATCTAGTTAAAGATCATGATTTAAAACCTGATTTAATTATCACAGATATCGTCATGCCTGGTATGAACGGAAGAGAACTGATTCAGAAATTATCAGAGATATTACCTGACCTTAGAGTGATTTATATTTCTGGTTATACGGATAACACGGTCATTGACAGTAAAGATTATTTTCCTAATGCACCATATCTGCAAAAGCCTTTTAGCTTTATCGCAATTGCAAAACAAATCAAGGCAGCTTTGAGGAATTAGTATGGATTAGCTAAACAATACACTTTTTTATTTTTTGGTTGACAATATTGAAGTCTCTGAAATAATGAAGTAGAGGTTTTAATATGTCACTATATTTTAAAGATAAAAATAAAATCAGTTTTAAAGTAGGTATTTTTACAATTTGTGTAATCATCCTCTTTGTTATCAGCTATTCGTATTTAAATGATTTAATCGACAAGCACAAATATTCAAGTATAAAAGTCCTTTTTTCAAATATTAATAATCTGGAACCTGGAAATTCTGTAACGATTAATGGATTAAAAAAAGGGAGAGTCAAAGAGATCAAAGTAGTTGAGAACGGAATTTTAGCAACAATCTATGTAGATATTGATTTCCCTTTAAAAGAAGGCACTTTATTTATTACAAAAGAATCAGATATTATGGGAAATCATCAGATTGATATAATTCCAGGGTCTAAGGAAGCACTTCTCAATGTCAATGAAATACAAAATGGATATACTCGTGAAGGATTCACTGACCTCATCTACAGAATGAACAGTATGGCAGAAAATGTAGAGAGAATATTCACAAAATTAGAAAAAGCAGACAATCTGTTAGAGAATCTCAATTCCTTTTTAGAAAACAGTAATACTACTTTTACAAAGATAGACAGACTAATCAGCAATCCAGATAAAAATGATATCAAAACCATTGTTCAAAATTTAAATCACTCAACTAAAGAACTCAGTCATTTGCTCTCTGATAATAAAGAACAAATCAGTCAAGCAGTCAGACAATCAAATACCACACTCACAAATATCAATTATACGCTTGCTACAGTCGATACTGCAATGATTTATCTGAATCAGGTAGCAAAAAATATAAATAGTGAAAACAGTTCAGTCGGCGCATTGATTAATGATAAAACCTTGTATAACAATTTACTGAAATCCAGTCAGAAAGTTGATTCTCTGCTGATTGATGTAAAGAAAAACCCCAGAAAATATTTTAGAATCAGTATTTTCTAAACAAAATAAAAAAAAGAAATTGGAGGTATGATGAAAAAAGTGATTTTCATCCTTGTACTTATCAGTGTCACAGCCCTTTCATTGGGCTGCAGAAGCACCGGTAAAGTCTCATTAAAAAACCGTGAAGACAGTTTAAGTTATGCGTTAGGTCTTCAGGTGGGACAAGCATTAGAAAAAGGCTTAACCAAAGTGGATTACAGAATGTTTATCCGCGCCATGAAAGATGCTGCTGACACATCCAAAATTGCACTTAGCAATGAACAAATCCAAATAATTCTCAATACCTATCAGGTTGAAACCCAGCTTAAAATGCAAAAAAAACGTGAAGAAGACAGCAAGAAAAACAAAGAAGACCAAACAAAATTCCTTGCTGAAAACGCAAAAAAACCAGGCATAATGTCACTTGAAGGTATTCAGTATAAAGTGCTTCAGGAAGGTACTGGCGAAAAGATTCAGGGTAA
>JAGOCT010000009.1 GCA_017998585.1 Candidatus Cloacimonadota bacterium
GGATGCATGCCTGTGGCCATGATATTCACATGAGTATTTTAATCGGGTTTATGGATTGGGTTCTATCTGCAAAACCAGATCAAAATCTTCTATTTCTCTTTCAACCTGCTGAAGAAGGTGAGGGAGGAGCAATGGCGATAATTCAGACTGGCATTTTTAATCAGTTTGATATTCAATATGCCTTTGCTTTGCATATTTCAGGGGCATATCCCACAGGAACAGTCGCTTCAAAATCAGGTATCATTTTTGGCATTCCTCAGGAGTTTGATATAAGCGTTAAAGGAAAAGCTTCTCACGTGGCTTTGCCTCAGAATGGTAAAGATGCACTGTTGGCTGCTACTCAGTTTTACCAGTCAATGAATCAGTCTGTAACTAAAGCTTTTCATCCTGTTGAACCAGCCGTTTTTCATGTGGGATGGATGCAGGCAGGAACGATGCGAAATTCTTTGGCTGAAACATGTCTCATGAAAGGAACCACCAGAACATTAAGCAAAGCGAATCATCAGAAGATGAATGAGTTAATCATAAAGACAGCAGAACATATTTCAGATATTCATGAACTGGATATTAAGGTAGATTTTCCCAATACTTATGATCCTGTTATCAATAACAAAGCGTTAAATGAGATGTTGATGAGTATATGTGATGATGAAATTCATTACAGGGAAGTAGAGGCTTCTATGACAGGTGAAGATTTTGGATTCTTTACCTCATTATATCCAGGCTTGTTATTCTGGTTAGGCACAGATTGTTCTGAAGATCTTCATTCTGCTACTTTTTTGCCTGATGAAAAGTCAATTGATGTAGGTATAGAAGTCTATAAGCGTCTTCTGAAACGTCTGATTACATAAATATTGTAATTTTTTATAGTATCTCAGTTATAAATTGAGAAATAGAGTGTGAAATAATACGGAGGTCATAAATGTTTTTACCATTTGATGGAACCATGATTTTAATCATTCCGGTTTTAATACTGGCATTTTGGGCACAGTCCAAAGTCAGATCAAATTTTACAAAGTATTCTAAGATTAGAAGTTCCTGCGGACAAACAGGAGCTGAGGCAGCAGAAGCCATTTTAAGAGAAAATGGGATTTATGATGTTCAGGTATTACCTGAAAAGGGTGAATTGACAGATCATTATAATCCTTCAACTAAAGAAGTACATTTGTCAGAACCAATATTTTACGGTACATCTCTGGCTTCATTGAGTATTGCTGCTCATGAAGTGGGTCATGCGATTCAACATGCAAAAGGCTATTATCCTGTTTTATTACGAGCTCAACTACTGCCAGTTGCAAATATTGGCTCAACTATGGCTTTCCCATTATTTATTGCGGGTATGATTTTTTCATTTCCTATGCTGATGGATATTGGGATCATCTTCTTTAGTGCTGCTCTATTATTTCATATCGTTACTCTGCCAGTTGAATTCAATGCTTCTTCACGGGCAATTGACCAGTTACGTGAAACAGGTCTAGTTACCCAGTCAAATGAAATTGCCGGATGCAAGAGTATGTTGAGTGCTGCTGCAATGACTTATGTTGCTTCAACTCTGATGGCTTTAATGCAACTCATCCGTTTACTTATATTAAGAGGGTCGAGAGATTAAAAGCAAATACCGAAAATTTATCGTTGACTCCCATTTGGGACGATTATTGAAAATCCTGCGTTTTGCAGGATTTGACTGTATTTCATCTAATCATCTGAGTGAAGGGGCTGTTATAAGTCTTGTTGTTAAAGAAAAAAGACTCTTTCTCAGCAGAAATAAACATTTAAGTGCAATGATCAGACATATTCCTCATTTGATAATCAATGGGGAATATGTGAATGATCAGCTTCAGGAACTTAAATCAGTTGCTGATTTTTCTCCTGATAAAATCTTCAGTAGATGTACATTATGTAATCATCTTTTGATAAAAGTGCCAAATCAGATCATAAAAGCTGATTATATACCGGAAAATCCAGACGAATTGAAGATATGCCCTCATTGTAATCAGTATTACTGGAAGGGTTCTCATTATCAGAGAATGACTGAGACATTGTTGTCAGTTTTTAAATAAAGCCTGATTGGCTTAAAGATTGCTATTTAATTTTATTAGAAACAATATTATGGAGGAATTCTATGAAAAAATCCTTAGTATTCATATTCCTGATTACTCTGTTGATAAGTATGTATGCAGTGGATATGAACAGCAGCCTGCCTGTGGATTCAGGGGTTAAAATTGGAAAGTTATCTAATGGATTAACCTACTATCTGAGACAGAACAGTATCCCAGAAAACAAAGCGGAACTAAGACTGGTCGTTAATGCCGGATCTGTACTCGAAGATGATGATCAGGCTGGTCTTGCTCATTTTACTGAACATATGGCGTTTAATGGCACTAAAAATTTTAAAAAATCGGAACTGACAGATTATCTTGGCTCTATCGGTATGGGATTTGCCGGTGGGCTCAATGCTTATACCAGTTTTGATGAAACCGTTTATATGCTTAAATCTGCTACTGATGACAAAGTACAGTTAAAAAAATCTATATTTATTTTAAGTGAATGGGCAGATAAATTATCTTTTGATCATGATGAAATTGAAAAAGAACGCGGTGTTATCATTGAAGAATGGCGAGGAGGTCGCGGGGCTGATGAACGCATTCGGAATAAACAGAATGAAGTCGTATTAAAAGACTCAAAATATGCAAAAAGATCTCCAATTGGTTCTTATGAAATTATCAGTACTTTTAAACCCGAAGCAATCAAACGCTTTTATAGAGACTGGTACAGACCTGACTTACAGGCTGTTGTCGTCGTTGGTGATATTGATATCAATGAAGTTGAAACATATATCAAAGAATATTTTGACAGTATTCCAGCAAGAAAAGCACCAAGAGAGAGAGTGATTGAAGCGGTGCCTGATCATAAAGAAACATTAGTTTCTATCGTTAGCGATAAAGAAGCGAACAGTTCTTCAGTTAGTCTGGTGATAAAATCTCAGATTGAAAAGATAAAAACCATTGGTGATTATAAAAGGGTATTGACGACAAACTTGTTTTCAGATATGTTTAATCAGCGTTTACAGGAATTATCAACTAAAGAGAATGCTCCTTTTTTATATGCCTTTACTTACAAATATCCAATGACCCGCTCAAAAAGTATGTTAATGTCAACAGCTGCTGTAAAAGACAACCAGATTATAAAAGGCTTTGAAGCATTGGCTACAGAAAAAGAAAGAATTGATCGTTTTGGTTTTACAGCGACCGAACTTGAACGTGCGAAATTATCGCTCTTAAAGGATACTGAAAGACGCCTTAAAGAAAAGGACAAACAAGACTCTAATCGTTTGGTTTGGGCTTATGTTCGTCATTATTTGAATGAAGGTACTTTGCTAAATGAAGATCAGTCTTATCAGTTGGTTCAGGATTTATTACCATTGATTACACTTGAAGATGTTAATCAGTTGATTAAAGAATATTCTAATGAAGATAATCGGGTGATTACGGCTTCTTTCCCTGAGAAAGAGGGTAATATTGCTCCAAAGGAAGAAGAACTTTTAGCTGTTCTAAACAAAACCGATCGTATGGAGTTAACTCCCTATGAAGATAAAACAGTGAATGAACCCTTATTAGCCAATATTAAACCAGCTGGAAAAATTATATCAAAAAAATATAATAAGTCAGCAGATTTATATGAATTATATCTATCTAATGGCGTTAAAGTAGTTTATAAAAAGACTGATTTTAAAAATAATGAAATTCTTTTTGATTCTTTCAGCCCGGGTGGTTTTTCTAAATTTTCAACTGAAGATATGAAACAGGCTGATTTTATCAATCAATATATGTACGGTTCAGGAATTGGTTCATTTGATCGTAATGCCTTAACTAAGTATATGACCGGAAAAAATGCAGAGGTATCTGTTAATATCAATGGAATATATGAAGGTTTAAACGGCTCATGCAGTCCCGAAGATTTTGAATTGATGATGCAATTGATTCATTCTTACTTTGTTCAACCAAGAAAAGACAAAACTTTTTTTAACACCTTTATTTCTACTTTAGAAGGATTCTTACAAAATAAAGCACTTGACCCTGAATCCGTTTTTGAAGATTCTGTATTAGTATATTCCCACAACAGACATCCAAGAATTAATATTCAAACTACTGACTCTATCAAAAAAGTTGATTTAGATACTGTTTTCAAACTCTATCAGGATCGTTTTGCTGATGCTTCTGATTTTACTTTCTTCTTTGTTGGCTCTATTGACGAAAAACAAATTGAAAAACTAAGTGAAAATTATCTTGCTAATTTACCAGCTCTGAACAGGAAAGAAAAGATAGAAGATCATAAAATTGAGTATGTTAAGGGAATTCATGATTATAAGATTTATTCCGGAATGGAAGAAAAGTCAATGATCAAGATTACTCTCCCAAGTGATTATAGCCATAACAAAAAGAATAATACACAAGTAAGTGCCATGATTTTAGTGCTCAATGAAAAATTAAGAGAAAACATTAGAGAAAAAATGAGTGGTGTTTACTATATCTATGCCTATCCGGAGATTCAAAAATATCCTTCTCAGAAATTAGCCATCCATATCTTCTTAGGTTGTTCTCCTGATCGTGTAGAAGAGTTAACTCAGGCAATCTATCGTGAAATGGATTTAATGAGAACACAGGTTGTTGAAGAAAAATATATGAATATATACAGACAAACCATGCTTCAAAATCACACCAGTAATATCAAAAAGAATTATTTCTGGTTATCAAGTCTAAAAACGATATATCAGAATGACAGACCAACAGATGATTTCATCAACAATATGAATTATGTCAACGCTGTTAAAGCAAAAGAAATTCAAAAAACTGCTCAGAAATATCTGAAATACGACAAGAACAGAATCAGATTTGTGCTTTATCCTGTTAATAAAGCATAGTTTCAAGCTAATAGAAAAGACCCGGATTTGCCGGGTCTTTTTATTGGTCATAAATTATACTACAAACATCTTGTTTGTAGAAAAAAAGTCAATTTGGGTTTTTTATCTCAATGCCACCAAAGATAGCATAAGCTTCAATAAACAATTTTATTTCTTCGCCTTCATTCTGCTCAGTGTTATGAGTAGAATTGGTTATCCCACCAAAAACGGGAGTTCCTTTTACAATAATCTTCCAGTTCTTTGGCACAATAATGTCAACCCCACCAAAGATAGCGTACAGTTCAAGACGAGCCTTGTTATCATGTAATTTGGCTTCTGTCAGGTCGATGTCAGCCCCGCCAAAAATAGAACCCACTTCTCCACCTTTAAAATTTTGGGAACTCACTTTTGTTTCAAAACCTGAAAACAGATTATAATTTTCTAATTTATCTTCATCATTGGATTGGTTTATGTTGATCCCATTTTTGATAAATTCTTTATCTACAATGATTTCTTCATCAATGACGATATGACCTTTTTTGCGTTTACTCTTCCATTTACCAGGAATGATAAATCGAATACCGATGGCGATTAATATTGTAGGCCAGATAAAGTCATACCATGCAAGTGGAGTCAATCCTAAATTTCCTAACAGGAAAAGAGCTCCCAATATGCTTATAAATAAAGAAAAATATACAGAGTTCTTCTTTGAAAAGAAACTGTCTAATCCCCAAAAAATTAATATGACAGGCCAGTAGGTCGAGATAAGACTCCAGATATTGCTGTCTGATATTTTATCACCAATCACAGCAAAACCAATCAGTATCAGTAATACACCAATGACAATTCTGAATTTCATTGTTCCACTCCTCTATTTGTTTCTTGAATTATGAAATGCAATTATTAAGCCAAATCGATGATATCAAATTCCATATTCAGCAGATTTAGCATCAAAAGTTTTTTCCTGAGTATATCTCCCTTATGCAGGAGAATTTTAATACATTCTGCCACTTGGATTGAGGCAATACAGGCTGGGGTAAATGAAGGATTACCTAAGTCTTTTTCAAGTGCTTGAAGATCTGTATCAGGATAAATCTGATTCAGCACATTATCGCCAGGGTAGATAACAGAAACCTGCCCATACATGCCGGCAATTGCACCATGAATCATTATGATATTTAGCTGTTTGCATGCCTGTTGTAACAACTTTCTGACAGGTATGGTGTCAAGAGCATCCAGGACAATCTCTGTATTTTGAAGTATATACTCTGCATTTTTCTCAGAAAATCTGTCATCTATGGCAATTACGTTTAAATTAGGATTGATCTGCTGCAATCTTGCTTTTAATTCAAACGCCTTTTTTTTACCGATATTATCTGAATGACTGATTAATTGTCTGTTTAGATTACTTTCATCAATGATATCATCATCTACAAGCGTGATTGAGCCGATACCTATTCTACAAAGCATTTCAGCTATATAGCCCCCTAGACCCCCACATCCAATAACAGTAACCTTTTTTTGTTTAAGCTCATTTTGCTCTGTCTCACTGATTGTATTCTTATTTCTTTGATAACGTTTGTCCATCTATTCCTCTTTCTTTTAAAGTATATGAAATTAAAATACGAAGTCAAGAAAAAAAAATATTATTTTACTTGCAAAGATTAAAGTCTTATATAGAATGACTTATAAATGATTAAATAAGGAGATGAAAATGCCATTAAAAACTGTTGAAGTAAGTGCAAATCTCAAAGATAAGTATGAGATTGAATTAAAAGCCAGGGACTTTTCACTGACAATTGATCAGCCTAAACCAATGGGTAATGATCAGGGACCTACTCCTTTGGAATATTTTTTCTTTGCTCTTGCTGGTTGTGTTTTAACTATTGGCCGTATGGTTGCTCTTCAGAAAAAAATTGATTTAAAAGCAATGGATGTGAAAATTGAAGGAGATTTAGATACCGATGTACTTTCAGGAAAAAGTAATCATGTCCGCCCTGGATTTACCAGAATCAAAGTCATTACAACGATTGATGCACCATTGACTCAGGAAGAGAAAGAAGCATTTATAAAAGAAGTTGATAGTCGTTGCCCTATCTCTGACAATATCGAAAATGTCTCACATATCGAATTTGTTGTGTCTTAATACATTAACAAACATTTTTTAAACCATCCCTAGGGATGGTTTTTTTATTACCATTTTTTTTGTTTAATCAGCTGTTCTGTCTCCTGAATCAAACTCATCCATAGCTCCTGTCGGTTTGCCAGTCCTTTTAAACAGACTGCATGACTTTGAGCAGATAATCTCGAAGTGCCTGTACTTCTGATGACAGGATACTGAGAATCTGGATAATCCCATTTTTTTATGGTCTGACCACTTGCGACTGCGCTTAGTGTAATTTCAATTTTAGTATCATAGAAATGCTGACTGGCTTTTGTCATTTTTGGCAGGTATTTTGTTTGAACCTGGATATGAATTATGAAATCTGCTGGCTGGCTGTTTTTTATCTCTGCTGATTGTAACTGAAAGCCTTTGCTTCTGATGGCCTGGCTGATTTCCTGATATAAATCTTCGTTAGGTAGTTCAGCTTTGATATCGACCAGAAGACGAATATTTTCGTTAAACAAAGGGGAATGGAGTGTGAATTTTAATGAGGGTAGCTCTTTATAAATCTCTGATTCCGGAACTAATGAAATCTGGTAATCCTGCCTGATAAAATGGCTGTAACTGGGATTAATTACCAGTAATCCAGCTTCATCTGTTCTGAGGATTTGAGTACTATTACTTTTTACATAGAGATTGATATCTTTTAAATCATGATTTTGATAACGAATATGAATATACACCTGTTTTGGAAAACGCTCATCTGAATTAATAAATCGGATACTCAAATCCCTGCACATTTCTGTCCATAAGGATTCAAATGTCACATAATGTTGCTGATAACGTTCTGCAATTTCTGTAGAAATCAGGGATTTAAACTGAGCATTTTCTGTCTCAAATTCATAAAGAGATTTTTTGAGTTTTATCATTTGCAAAACAAAGGTTTTCCATACTGTTTCCTGGAAGCGGGTTTCTTGTATTACTTCATTCATTTGAGCAATCTGTCTGATGAATTCTGTTTCCAGAGTCTGAATATACTGTTTTTTTGAAAATGCTACCCTTACCCAGGCAATATACCAGGATTCACCATGCTCCTGGTGTTTTTCCCAGTAAACTGCATCCGCTTTGAGGTTGATACGAAATAGTCCTGAATACTGACTCTGTTTGATGATACTCATTTCCTGACGATTGTTCTGATCAGAATTGAAACTGTATTCGTTTACCATGATGCTAATTTTTGCCTGAGTACCAAGATTTTGAATAATTTGTGTCTGAGCATGAGAGACAGCACTGTTAAAAGCAGATTGCAGGTCTGTACTCTTTTCACTGATACCAATATAAATATCCGAATTTTTATTTTGTATCTTTTTTAGAGAAGGATCTCCTGATTTTTCTGTCAACTTTGCTTCACATAAGCAGATGAGAAGCAGAAAGAGGATAAACAGAACGTTTGTTTTATTTAAGTTGAACACGAAATTATCCCCGCTTTCGAATAATTAAAACAAACTCTCCTTTAGGTAAATTGGCAATTTGTTGTTTATAATCTGAAAGAGAGAATCTCATTATTTTTTCTTCAGGCATGGTTAGCTTATAGCCTAGTATCAGCTCTGTTTTCCCATGAAATACTTTCGCAATATCTTCCAGAAGCGCACCCAGTCTGTAGGGCGTATCGAGAATTACGATATTATTTTTGCTATGAAACTGGCTATGAAGGGATTTAATCTCCTGAATGCGGATCTCTTTTTTAGGAGATAAAAAACCAGCATAGTAAAATTGCTTCATAGGAATTCCGGCAACCATTATTAGCGTCATTAAACTGGATACACCTGGCACTGGAATCACTTGAATACCATAATCCTGCGCCATTTGAACTAATTCAACGCCCGGATCTTCAAATGAAGGGGTTCCACAGTCTGATACCTGAGCATAAAGCTTAGGCGACTGAATCATTTCATGTATCAATTCTTTTATCTGGTCTGTAGTACTGTGTTCATTGACTTCGATTATGGATTTGGATAGATTCAGACTTCTCAGCAGTTTGGCGGTTACTTTTCGTTCTTCTCCGATGATGATATCAGCCTGCTCCAATACTTTTAAGGCTCTAAGGCTGATATCTTCGGGATTGCCAATTGGCGTTGCTACGATATATAAGATTGATTTATCTGTTATGTGAGTCATGAAAGGGTATCTGTGTTCTTTCTTTTTTTTATGACGATTATCACACCTGTAATGGTTAATATCAAAGACAAAGCAAGTCCGATACCTGACATAATAATACTCTTTTGATAAGTCTCAGCTACGAATTTCATTTCAACATGATGCTTGCCGGCAGGGATTTCGACACCTCTCAGGATATAGTTTACCGGATAGATTTTAGTCTCTTTTCCATCAATAAAGACTTTCCAGCCTGCAGGATAATATATTTCTGAGATGGTCATAAAGGCATTGACAGGCGTATTGACTTCCCATTTGCTTTGATGCAGATCTTTATCCAGCATTTTAACAGAAGAGGAATCGGAATATGAAAAGGCTGGCACCTGCTCTTCAACGATTGCAGTTTCTGCCGGATTAAAAGAGGGACTGTTCAGTTTGCTAAAGATTTGCTCTGGCTGACTGATGAGCTCTGCTTTTTTGACAAACCATGCACGCGGTAAAACAGACAGATTTTTAAAGACATAAAGACCATTTTGCTGATCATAAAAGACTTCTTCAAGATTAGGTAATGGTAATTGATTATTAAAAATGATATATTTGGTATTCAACATATTGATGATATTCCAGTTTAATGGGATTCCCTGTACTAACTCAGCATGCAGAGAATTTTCAATAATATCCTGATATCTTTTCAGTTTAGCACCGTGGTAACCGCCCAGACTCTGATGATTGTATGACCAGCGGGCATTGCCAAATTCTCTGGCAAGCGGGAAAATACGATAAGTATCTTTATCCTGAAGCAGATAATTATCTACGGCATTGTTTTCAAAAGAACTAAACATCTCTTTTTCTTTTACCAGTGTTTCTGATTTTAAATGGTCTTTGTTAATCAGAGATAAATCTATGATACAGAGTATCATTAAAATGCCTAGCATGATACATTTGTTGAGTTTTTCTTTTAAAAATGCCCATATTGCCAGAACACTTAATATGAGAATAAAGGCGGACTGCATACCACTTTTTACGAGTAACTCCAGACGAATTGCTTTAAGCTGTTCTAACTGCCCTGACTGGTATTGCTGAAGCTCATCTGGCTTTACAAATGACAGAGAACTGAAAATTCCTTTTCCGATGATAAACAGTATAAATAAGGCTATTGAACCATATAGACTATACTGGATAAATTTGCCCAGCTTTTTATCCTGTCTGTTTTTGATGATGTAATCCAATGCATAAGCAGCCATTACGACAAAGGCGAATTGAATTAATACCAGAATCATGGCTGGTACACGGAATTTATTAAATCCAGGTACAAATTTAAAGAATAAATCATAAACAAGTGGAAATTCCTTTCCAAATGATAGTAAGATTGTAAATATTGAGCCTATTGTCAATGCTGTAAGGGTTTTATTTCTGACAAATACAATAGCAAGCATCATCAGGAAAAAGATGCCAATCCCCATGTACATAGAGGTTTGTGTGAATGACATAGGTCCCCAGTAATAGGGAGATATGCCACCATAGAATTTTGGAACGATAAAGGTCAGTACTTCGCCAACGCCAAAAGACCAGCCGGTTGCATATTCTTTACTGAGGCCTTCCGCACCACCGCGAATGGTATATTTACTGTATTCTGCAGTATTCATATAAGGATTACTGACTGCTAATCCGGCTAATATAAAGACAAAAAATAATGAGATGGTATAAATGCCAAAAGATTTAAATTCCTTTTTTTTGATAGCATCTATGGCATATACAAGCCAGTATATTCCAATTAAGAGAAACGTATAATAGGATATCTGAATATGATTTTCTCTGAGCTGTTGAATAATAAAGACTGAACTGAGTCCTAATCCGAGTATGTTTTTATTTTGTCTGAGATAATCAATCGCCCAGAATATCCATGGGATATACATGATTGCTTTAAATTTGGTGTTATGTCCAATCTCAATCAGTCCGATAAAGTGACAGGATAAGGCAAATGATA
This sequence comes from Candidatus Cloacimonadota bacterium, assembly GCA_017998585.1. The sequence continues at coordinate 11,146 of JAGOCT010000009.1, forward strand.
TGGCTCCTAACAGTGCAATCATTGGGTCAAATTTCAGATGACACAGCAGAATATACATCCCGATCCCAGCAAATAGCAAGAAAAAAATACGCCAGTCAATCAATTTCTGCATGAAAGTGAAAATGATATCTACAAAATAATATTGATTACGAAATGAAATCAGATAAGAAGGCATCCCTGCAAACATATTGTCTGTCCATTGTGCTTTTAGCCAGTGATCTTTGTTGTATTCCAGTATTTGTTGGGCAGAACCTCTCCATTGCATGGTATCAGAGGCTGGGGGGGCATAGTCCAGAAAGGCAATCTTAAAAAATAAGCTACAAACAATCAATACAAATGCTGAAAGCATGATGAGGTGAATCTTATTTCCTTTTAAACTGGGAGAATTTGTAACTGTCTGATAAGAGGTTTTTGCGTCTTTATGTTTCAATCTGCTCATCTTTATCTCCATTAGGTTGTTTTTGAATCCTTTTTATCTGACTTTAATTTTTGGTCAAATGTTTTCTTTTCAAGGTTTATAAATCATAGGAATTCTATATTATAAATTTTATATGAAAGTACACCTATAAACAGATAAAAGCAATTAAAAGAATGTTTTCTTTCCTTATTCCATCCTTATCCTTTCCTTATCATATCCTTATTGCCTGTAAAATGAAAATGATGAAAATATTCTTGAAAAAAAATGTCAAATAAATTGCAAATTACCTAAAAAAAAGGGACAGCCATGCTGTCCCCTTCAATTAACAAATGGAGATGTTATGAACTGATATTCAGTTCAGTAACGAGTATGGATGCAGAACCGACAGATTCTGAATTATATTGGAAGTCATTAGCAATTTTTTCAATGTTGTTAAGAACTTGAAGATAATTGCCGGAGATCGTAAATGGAGACAGAGAACCCTGCTTTTCACCGTTCATGTAGAGGAATCCTTCTCCTGATAGTGAGAAGTCTCCTGATATTGGATTAGCACCTGAATGAAGACCTGCTAATGAAACGACTTCCAGTACTTTTTCAGCTGAAGTGAGTAAATCTTCTTTTTTCGTCATACCTGGAATCAGTTTAAGGTTACTTGGACTGATGCCAAGACTTGATTTATATGATCTGGAGGCGTTTCCGGTTGATTTAACTTTGTCTTCATGAGCCGTTACGGTATTATGAAGAAAACTTTTAAGAACTCCCTGTTCAACAAGAACGGTTGTCTGAGTTGGATAACCTTCACTGTCAAATGGGAAACTTGATAAACCGTTTTCATCTCTGGCATCATCAACGATCGTAACCAGAGGATTTGCAATTAGCTGATCCATTTTGCCTTTTAATAGAGAACGGCCTTCGTGAACTGCGCTGGCTGAGAAAATAGATGAGAAAGTACTGAGTAGGGCAGAGGACATGTCATTGTTAAATACAACTGCATATTTTCCTGATTCAATCTGAGTATCACCCAGTAAATTAAGCGCTTTTTCTACGGCTTTATCAGATATTTCTTTAGCATTAAAATCAGCAAAGTTTTTGCTCTGTTTGATTTCCATGGCATTTCTTCTCTCACCGTTTTCTTCAACCAGGAGGTATGTATAAGCAAAAGCACCGTTGTTTCTTGCTTCTTTATTTAGCCCTTTGGTATTAGCTATCTTCGTGTATGAAGAATAATCTCCATAAATTGCATAAGTAACATTTTTTACACGAGGATCTGCTTCATAGGCATATTTTTCTAAATCTTTTGCTAATTGGATTTTCAGATTCTCATCAGTTGTGTCAAGGGTTTCATCATAAGTTGAGAATTCAAGCGCTTTATCTTCGTAATTATCAAAGATAGCCATTTCTTCTTTTTCTATGATCAGACTATTTTCAATCGCTTCATCTACGATGCTTTTCAGGGTTTCTTCAGAGAAATCTTCACTGTAAGCATAACCGATTTTGCCATCTTTTTTGATTCTAACGCCTAAACCGCGAACAGTTGCATTTTTATAGGATTCGATGTTTTGGTTTAAAATCTGAACACTGAAGTTTTTGCCCTGTGACAAGATGATATCCATATCATCTACTTTATTTTCTGCATATTGAAGCAGTATATTAAATTCTTTATCGTACATTTTTTTCCTCCTATCTTCCGCCAACGACAATTTCGTCAATCTTGATGGCTGGTTGACCCACACAGGTTGGTACGCTACCACTGACTGACCCACAGTTACCTTCAGCAAAAGCCAGATTGTCAGCTACCATACTGATTTTATGCAATGCATCAGCACCATTACCAATCAGTGTTGCTCCACGAATGGCTTTACCAATCTTCCCTTTTTCAATCAGATAGCCTTCTGCTACTGAGAAATTGAAATTACCTGTGCCAGGTGTTACAGATCCACCACCCATTTTTTTAGCATAGATACCGTAATCAACTGATGCAATCAACTCTTCGAGTTTGTGTGGACCTGCTGCAATATAGGTGTTTCTCATTCTGGAAGTAGGCGCATAAGTGTATGATTCACGGCGTCCACTACCAGTAGAAGGCATATTCATCTTCATCCCACCTAATTTATCGACAATATAAGATTTTAAAATACCATTTTCAATCAGAACCGTTTTTTGGGTCTCATGACCTTCATCATCGATATTGGTAGAGCCCCAGTGATTTTCAATCGTACCGTCATCAATTGCAGTAACTGCCGGATTAGCAATCATTTCACCCATCTTGTTACAGAAGACAGATGCACCTTTCGCTACAGAAGTAGTTTCAAGTGAGTGTCCGCAAGCTTCATGGAAAATCACGCCACCAAACCCATTGTCTATAATGACAGGATATTTGCCACCCTGTACATAATCCGCATTGAGCATGGTAATGGCTGACTTAGCTGATTCTTCGCCTAAGTAAACAGGATCAAGCATTCTGAAAAACTCAAAACCCTGTAAAGCTCCTGGTGATTCTCCGCCAGTCTGCATTTCTGTACCATTGGATGCAATTGCACTGGTAGCGATACGTGAATAACGTCTTTCATCCTCTGCCCATAGACCTTCACTGTTAGCAATTAAGACCTTCTGATTTCTTTCTATCATGGTCATATCCACCTGAACAATCTGATTGTGGTAAGCTCTGGCAGATTTGTCAATCTTTCTTAAAAAATCAACTTTTTCTGATTTTGCAATATCCTTGGCATGGTGAATAAATGGGTGTCTGCTGTTTATTTCTTTTTTCCTCAAATCAATGTTAAAAGATTTTACTTGATTTTTCAGGGCTGAACCAGCCGCATAAGCTGTTTTTAAAAGCGATTCTTCACTTAAATCATTGGTATAAGCATAGATAGCTGTCAATCCAAAGAAAACACGTATGCCTGCTCCCATGCTTTTCCCTGCAACACTCTTCTGTGTCTTTTGATCAAAATACCGGATATTCGCAGAATACTGATCTTCTACAAATATTTCAGCAAAGTCAGCACCATTTTCTAATGCTCTTTCCAGGACTTTACTCACTACATTCTTATTTAGCATAAGTACTCCTTTGTACAATTTGTATCATCTGATTGTTTTTATTCATTATTGATCAGCATATTTAGACTTTGAATCAAAATGAATCATTTTAGACTTTTTGTCTGCTTTTCTTATTGTAAAGCCAATGACAAAATATATCACACTATTTGTTGTTTCTATTATTTGCATTTATTGTTCCAATTTTGTTTTCAGACGCGGGAAACAAGGAAAAGAATTTTAAGACACGGATAGCACGGAAGGCACTGAGAAAAAGTTATAAGACACGGATAGCACGGATTGAAACAGATGAAATGAACAATAAAAATTTTATCTAATAACTTTGAAAGGATGTCATTATTTTCACACTAAATATGAGTAACGCAGGGTTTTAGATTCTGTGCAAAAACCAGAGTTCCGGAGGAACGAAAGAATCCTAGCCCGTGGTGAAACCACGGGGAAATAGTGAGTTACGGTTCAAGCATCGTAGATGCGACATAATGTGATTTTCCTCAATGAGAACCCTTAAATACACAAAACACAAAAAAAGATAATTAACCACAGCGAATACAGAAAACATAGAGAAGATTGAAACATTTATTTCTTATTTTCCCCTCTTTTTATCCGTTTTATCTGTCTTATCCGCGTCAAAAAAATACCCGTAACAATCTGTCATATCAGTGTCTAAAGATCAAGGCAATTCCAGACTGACAGATTCCAATAGGGAATTGATATTGCTTCCGGCAGGGATATTGTTTGCCAGGATAACCACTGAATACCAGTTTCCCTGAGGGGATTGGTAGAAAGCGACGACATTGTTGATATTCCGCATAGAACCGCTTTTACCATAGATCTTACCTTTTAACAAGCCGGAAGACAGCCTGTTTTTTAAGGTGCCGTCTTCACCTCCCACAGATAGCGTTTGCAGATAGCTTGGAAACAAATCAGAGTGGTAGATTTCAGCCATTAGTTTTGAGAAATCAGACGGTTTGATTTTATTATATATAGATAATCCACTGCCATCATCAAAGACAGAAACCTTTGTATCGATACCCATCGCTTTGAGGTTTTCTTGTCTGAAATCTGCTTTGATCAGGTAAGTATTTACCTGTTCAGCAAAGGGGTTAATACTGTATTTGTTGATAACCTGACAGATGGAATCCAATGGGGGAGAAGTTAATCTGAAAAGTAGGGTCAGACTGTCCGGGTAATTAGGATGAGGGCTTATGATTTCAAAAACAGCATTTTCATTTAGCAAAGATTGTTGTTGCAGGTAGCGCTTAAAACTCTCCATAAAATAGTTTTCTGATTCAGAGATACTGTGTCTAAGCTGATACTGGTTGTTTTTTTGTATACTGCCACTAATGACAGGGGCTTCATTGATAGTTTGTCTCAGTCTGATCTGATTGATATCATCCTGCTTTAAAAGATTGCTGACCGGTTTTTCGATGAGCAAACTATCCTGTATAATGCGAATGCCTGAAGAATCTGATTCAATACTGAGTAAAACGAGATTGTTTTGATAGGAAAACTCTGTAATCTCATTTTGAAATGCCAGACCGTAATCATCAAAAAGCCAGCCAGGCCGATAAGGATTTGCCTTCTGACCTGTTCTGAACAGATATAAATTACCTGTGATGGTCTTGATTCCTTTTCCTTTGAGTTCGGTCTGCCATTGGATGAAAGGGCTTTGAGAACTCTGTTTCATATAAAAACTGCCCAGAGTCGGGTCGCCTGAGGCTTTGATATAGAGATTGCCATAGAGAATACTGTCTCTGATTTCTCCTGAAACCAGAAATTCGGTAGGGAACCGGTAGTCTTTGCCGGCCTGTTTGAGTGCAAGATAAGTTGTAAATAACTTCAGTGTGGAGGCTGGTGTGAAAATCATCTCTTGATTCTGCTGGTAGATAATATCCCCTGTTTCCAAATTTCGTATATCAATCCCCATCAACATAGTCTGACTGGCAGGGGCTACAGTTTTGGCAATAGGAGAAGTATCGTGGAATAACTGATTGATAGAACAGGATGTGAGCAGCACTAAACACAGATAAAACAAAAGCATTTTCTTCATTATTAACCTCTGGGTTACTTATATCAGATATCAGCTCATCCGTCAAGCTGAAAATCTTATGTGAACCACTAAATACACAAAACACACAAAAGAAAAATATTTAATCACAGAGAGCACAGAGAAAATTTGAACAAAAACTTTTTACAACCACGGAAGGCACTGAAATCACGGAAAGTTAAGCAGATTTGACTTAAGAACCGCCTCAGCGGGACTTGAGTTAAAAATGCGACAGAATAAATTGATTAATGGTTTAATTTACCCAAAAGAAAAAATCCTAATCCGTTTTAATCAGCCACCTCCGTGTCTTAAAATCTGTAAAAAAAAGAATTTTAAAAGATTTTCCTTGACATAATTTACAAAATACACTAATTTTGACTTAAATAAGGTTTTGAGGAGCTTATATGAGTCGAAGGATTCTGACTTTGCTGGTTTTGCTGGCATTTATGCTGTCATTGTATGCCACTGGTGAACTGAGAGAAATGGAATACAAACAACTGCCCGAACCGGCTGTTTTTACCGTGATGCGTTCTAATCCTGAGGATGGCGGTCTGATTATCTATTCATCCATACCCAATCTCAGATTTGATTCCAATATGAATGGTATCGTCAAAGAA
>JAGOCT010000290.1 GCA_017998585.1 Candidatus Cloacimonadota bacterium
AGGCGTAATCAAATCGCCTTCTTTTATGAAAAGTTCACTCGGATATGGCAGAGAAACTGTTTTTTGAACGATATCGCTTAATTTTTCATATGAGGAATCATAGGGCTTGAAAGAAGATGACAGGTCAGTGATTTCTGAAGTAAAGTGATATGGTTTAAGTGCAGAAAATGCTTTTTGGAAGGATTTCTCTTTTGGATTTCTGGCGTCGATGATCACATGAGTATTTGACGTGAAAACCAGCGAATCTTCTCCATGTAATGAACAATTGGAAGTGAAATTGAGAGTAAACTGTTTTTCGGTATGATTCGGATAAAAGAAATAATCATTTCCCCAAACCTGAAACTCTTCAACAGTCTGATTTTTAACAGAAAGTGTCAGCATTTTATTAGTCTTTTTATAATTTTGGCAGTCAGGAGATATGATAATACCGATCTTTTCAAAACAATCATTCAATAACAGATTTTTCGCCTGTTCCTGATCAACATCGCTCAACTTCCCAATATGAGGTGATATGAAATGCTTGTCGCGCCATAATTCAGTAACACCTTTTGGTTCCAGCGCTTCTGATATAATTAAAAGCGCTTGTTCCTGACTTGAATGAGAAATGATGCCACCGGCACCGATCATGATTTTGATATCAGAAGCGTTAAATTCTTCTTTCTCGAGGGTTTTCTCATAATAAACGGTATCACTGAAACTATCTCTGTTTTTTCGTTTGAGTTTATCCAGGAAACCGATTTTCTTGGTATTGAAATGCATTTTGAAGTGCTGGGTTCTGGATAATTTAATCGCTTCAATCGCAATAATGAGTTCTACAAAAGACTGATATTCATCCTGAGGGGTATGTCCCGGATTAAGCATTTTATTGCCGATATAATTTTTGATATAATCCTCTGCGTTAAAATCCTTATCCAAAGCATCTTTGAATTTCTGATAAACATTGTTAAATCCACAGTCACACATTACATTTGCAATGCTGTAACTCATGCCGTAATTTGCTGAAACGGTTCGGTAATACTTTCCGAGAATATTAGAATAGACATCAGTTGTAGCGCCTCCGATATCAAAAGCGAGAATATTCTGAGACAAGGTGCTGCTTAAAAGTTGCAGTGATTTCAATACACCAGAAGGAGTCGGGATAATGTCATCTGCCACACTCTTTTTCAGTTGGTTATAGCCTGGCGCTTGTTCCATGACATTATTCATGAACAATTCATGAATTTTTTCAGTGGCTGGGGCAAGATTCTCTTCAATCATGGTAGGTCTGATATTCGGAACTAAAGACAGATCAAATTTATCCTGGAACAGAGATATAATAAAAGGATGGGCTTTCATATTGCCGGCAAAGACGAGAGGAATACGGGCATGACTATCGAATTTTGGGAGCGGATTGGACAGATTGAGCACTTCTGCAAGTCTGATGACACCGAATAATGCACCATCATCAATACCGCCACTCATAAGGATGATATCGGGATGAAGCTGGTTGAAAAGATTCATCTGCTCAATTGCAGAGCGTTTATCATCAATGGCAATCGTGTCAAGCAGGACACCGCCTACACCGAAAGCGGTTCTTTCTGCGCTCTTGGCAGAATCATTTTTTGTCAGACCTACTACCAGTATCTGCAGACCGCCGCCGGCACTACTGGTCGTTAAATAACTGATACCAGGCATGAACTTTAGCTCTCGTTCTTTATCTGATTCCAAAAGGGGAATATTGACCTTCTGCTCCAGTTTTTTTACAGCCCGGATGACTCCGATCTGAACATCTTCAAATGGCTTTTCAACAGTGGTTGGAGAGGTTTCGTAATCCATCATTTTATAACGATTACCTTCATTCAAAAGTAAAATTGCTTTAGTAGTCGTACTGCCAATATCTGTTATAATTAACTTATCCATGACATTCATTACCCTAACATCCTTAAAATTAATAATTTGAATCAAGTATTTATGCTAAAAATATCTTGTCAAGTATTTATTTTCTGTAAATTCAAAATCATTTTGTAGGTTCAAAATTCATAGGAGACTGTTCAATTTTTAAGCCTTAGAAGCTAACAGCAGTATTTAATAAATTGAGAAAAGGGGATTTAACCTTCATAAGTCTATGCTTGTTAAAGGAAAATGTGTCATCGCCGTGACGAAAGTTTTTAAGCACGCCTTTATATAAATCCGGTAAAACGTCAATACTCGCACTACAAGCGTCCCGCTTGTAGAAAAGCTGCAAGCAGGATGCTTACAGTACGAACCGGTAAGACATCAAAACTCGTTCTACAATCTGATGTTTTACACCGGCTTATCGCGTGCGATCAATTTACGATACAGGTCAAGGTTTTTCTGTGTGGTATTTTCTATGGAGAAGGTTGTTAATACTTTCTTTGAACGAACTGCAAACTGATTCATTTCCTCAGCATGATTCAACGCATAATGAATTTGTATGGCAAGATCTTGTGGATTTTCTGTTTCAGCAAGCAAACCATTGACCTGATGACTAATCATTTCAGGGATACCCCCTGACGCACATGCTACAACCGGTATTCCGGCAGACATTGCATCCAGAACTGAGGTTCCCAAACCTTCTAGCTTTGAAGCAAGCACAAACAAATCAAAGCATGCCAGATAATCTTTCACATTTGAATGATAGCCTGCAAAAATAAATCGTTCATCTAGTCCCAAATTACTTTTCAGTTTTAAGAGATTATCCTTATCACGTCCGTCTCCTAATGCAATAAATATACAGTCCTCTCGGTCTGCCAGTATCAAACGTGCTGCTTTCAACAGAGTTGGATAATCTTTATGCCCTACCAACGCAGCGACTGTACCAATAATCTTTTTTTTCTGGTAATAATTCCTTAATTCTTCAGGTACTTCTAAATGTCTGAGATCTTCATATTTATGAATATCAACGCCACTGTGAATCAATTCCAGTTTACTTTCATCAATCTGGCATTTAATCATCACTTGCCTTATGTTTTCAGATATACAAACAATTTTATCTACCAGTGAAGAGCTGTATTTAAAACGACTAAAGGGATTTTTCTTGATAGGGAAATCGACTCGTCTGGCGCCAATCAAAACCAGTTTTCTTCTGAAAAACTTTACTAAAACGCCGAGTGCCAACGAATGAGCACAATGGCAATGAATCACTTGAAAACCTTGTTGATCAATGAACCGGATCATATCAAAGACTGCTTTCAGGTCAAATTCATGGCGCATGTTTAATGTTTTGTATGGCAAGTGATTTTCAAGACATTTTTTAGCCATTTCAGACTCTGGCTGACACAGCATCAAAGAGGTGATTGCCTCCCTGTTTAGAAATGAATGAAGATAAATAGCCTGTTGCTGACCACCTCTCCAACCTTTTTGTGTATCAATATGCAGAATCTTTAAATTTTCTTCCATTTTTCCCATAAGCAGATATATTTCAGATATACGCCAAAAGCTGAATTCATAGAAAGAATAAGACCCGTTTTCCCATCTAAAAAACCCAGTTTAATGACATACATTTTCACAAATTTTAGCAATCCGTTTAAAACAGCATAAGGAATCGAAGATTTTTTCCCTTTCTGATAGGCTTGTTCTGCTCCTAAATAAGCATAAGCCGTCATCTTTTGGATATGTGTCGAAATTTGTGGA
>JAGOCT010000291.1 GCA_017998585.1 Candidatus Cloacimonadota bacterium
ATTTTCTGTTTTGATGATTAGAGAAGGGATAATAGCAAGCGTAAGTGGTAGTTTTAAGTTGACAGTCGTTCCATGATCCGGTTTGGAATCAAGACTGACAGATCCGCCCAGTTTTTCAATGTTTGTTTTAACAACATCCATCCCGACACCACGACCAGATACATCTGAAACCTGATCAGCAGTCGAGAATCCAGGAGCAAAAATCAGTTCAAGTATTTGTTTTTCAGTTAATTTCTTCGCATCTGCCTCTGTTATCACATTTTTTTCAAGGGCTTTTCTGAGGACTTTTTTAGCATCAATACCGGCTCCATCGTCAATAACATCAATGTTTACTTTACCACCTTCATGATAAGCCTTCAACCAAACTGTGCCTACTTCCGGCTTCCCTTTTTTAAGTCTGTCTTCAGGTAGTTCAATCGCATGATCAGCACAATTCCTAACCAGATGGGTTAATGGATCGGACAGATTTTCTATAATAGATTTGTCGAGATCCACTTCATTACCGGTTGTTTCAAGTTGTAATTTTTTATTAAGTTTAGTTCCCAATTCCCTGATCATACGAGGAAATTTGTTGAAAACCAGAGAAATCGGCTGCATTCTGGTATTCATGATTTTTTCCTGAAGTACAGAAGTTGTCATATCAATGTCCTGAAGCACAGCTGATAATCCAGGCACATTTTTAGCCGCATCAGAAGCCATTCTAAGCAACTGATTTCGAGCTAAGACAAGCTCACCGGCAAAAGCCATCAAATCATTTAATAAAGATACAGAAACTCTTAAAGTTTCTTTTTGTTGGGTTGCTTCTTTTTTTAAGGAAGGCTGAGACTTCGCTTCAAGAATAGTTTCTACCGTATTCTCAATGGGTTTGACTTCATTAATTTCTTCATGAATTTTAACAGGCTCAACTGTTTTTTCAATGACAGTTTCCTTGGTAACAGGTTGAGTTATTTCTTTTTTTGGTTGTGTCACTACCGGTTTTTCATCTTGTTTAATGACATCTTGTGACGGTTTATGAAGAACCTGGAATTCTTTTTCAACAAATTCAGGGATTTCCAAAGTCTGGATTTGAGATTCATCAACTTCAAGTCCGATAGCAATCAGATCTGGTTCAAGTACAGAAGAGAAGAGATAAACAAAAGACATTTCATTATCAGTTACAGAATCATCTAAACCGTGAATAGTAGAAAGGTCAGCGTAAGAACCAATCAGATTCCCTAATTTTTCAATATTTTTAAGATAATCCAGAGGAGTTTTCCCTTTTTCTTTCATATCTTTATTGGTGTATGCATGAACAGAATATAAAAAATGGCCATGAGCCAAAGCCTTTTTTAATTCAGAGACAGGAATCTGGAATTGTTTAGAAAGTTTATCTGGTAAGTTTTCTTTATCTTCTACAGGTATTTCTACCATTTCAAGATCAGTATCGCCAGAAAGTAACTGATTTAATTTTTCTTTAATGGCGACAGCATCAATATTTTCACTATTATCAATATCAGCAATCATTTGATTGAGTAAGTCAGTTCCTTGTAACAAGGTTGTTATCATATTTGAAGTTGGTACCAATTTCCCATCTCTGACCAGAGAGAGCAAACTTTCCATTACATGACTGAGGGAAGTGATATTTTCAAATCCAAAAAAGCCTGCAGAACCTTTTAAACTGTGGACTGCACGGAATATGCGATTGATAAGTTCTTGCTCAGGATTATCTTTATTTGATTCAAGTAATAATAAATCTGGTTCCAGGTTACTTAAATGTTCATTGGCTTCTTCTAAAAACATTTGTAACATTTCAGGATCTTGACCGACCATGAACACCCTCCTTAATTAATTAGGATACTTCAAAATATGAGGTTAATTTAAAAAGATTGAATAAATTTAAAATTGCGCGGGAAGTATTCGTAACCGTAAACTTACGGTTTTCTGCATGAACCTGTTTATAAAGTCCAACCACTAGATTAATACCCATTGAATCTATCTCAGTAACGTTGCCCAGATTCAATACAATTGTTTCAACACTGGGATTTTTTGACAGGGTATCTTTGATTAAGCTTAGCTGGTTATCCAGATTAGATGCCACCAAATTTGTTTTTGCAACAAATTCAATTGTATTTTCTTTGACAATGGCTTCCATGTGCCCTCCCTCTATTATTTCTTTATTTCTACTATTATTAAATTGTTACGGTTGAATATATTACTACAGAATTCATTGATCAGAAACAAACCCCGCTCATTAATTCTAAGTTCATCTTTTTCAATTGATTGTAAATGCTTTGCATAATTAAAACCCGGACCTTCATCTTGCACAGCAAAACCCAAAGTCTTTTCAGAATTTTTGAAGAAGATTGTGAGCATGACATTTTTTTCTTTATTGAGTTTGTTACCATGTTTAACTGCGTTAGTAAGCAATTCACGTAATATCAGATTGTACTCAAAAAACTCCAGATTTGATATTGTATTAAAGATCGCATTCACAAACTTCTCAAGTAACTGGGTTGCGTATTCAATATCTTCCAGTGAAGATTTGAAAGAAAAGTTTACTGATTTATAGGGACTATTGCAAAATTCACTTTGTATTAAAGTATGAATATTAAGAAAATGAGAGAAGTTGTGTTCACCAATAGTCTCTTTGAATAGAGCAGATATTGTATGCTTATCAGATTTGTTAATGCCTGATTCAAGCTGATAGAAATCAGAATAATAGAAAAAAATGGGTTGATTAGTCATTAGATTATCTATATGAGTATTAGAAAAAAGCTTATAATCTTCAAAAACAAAAAAATCAAATTCTTTGGTAAGTTTGTTCTGATTCATTTCTGTTATAAAATCACTCGTACATAAATGATATGAATCATTGCCTGAATCTTTTAAATCAGAGCTTTTACCTGAATTAATATAAACAATTTTTGGACTCATTAAACGACCTCCACTCTGTTGTAAACAGTTGTAACCCATTTAAAATGATGTATTTAGTAATAATCATTTCCTTTTTTCCCAGTTTGCATTTAGTTATTTGCATTCTTTCACGCTATATTTATAAAAAAATATTAGCATAAATCAATACTTGATGCAAGCTTTTTTTTTTATTTTTTTAGATTATTAAAAACAGCAAGATCAAATTTTAAGGAAGTCATAAATTGATTTAGTTTTATATCTCCCATTATTGCAGATATATAGGCTATATTTAACTCTACATCTTTCTTTATGCGAACACTTGTACCTACTGTCAGTAAACCCATGTCAGCAGTTTTGATATTTCCTGTGGATGGAATAGCTGCATAGAAATCATAATGAAATTCACTCATATCAGGAGCTGAATAATTAGGGACATGGTAACTTCCTTCAAATATTTTTGGGCTATAGATGAATCCCGCTTTAAGCGAATAATCTCCAACAATCTGGAATGGATTGCCAAAACGCTTTTCAGTTCCAAGTTTAAGTATCATTTGATCTTTCATATAGTTAGCCTGTTCACTGTACATCGTATAATCTGTTTCAGCCATTATGAAAAATTCCTTAGGTAAATTGATACTTACTCCAGCTTTAATTTCTGATGGAATTGTCATTGTATAATCTACATATTTATGTTTGTAATCAACATCTGCTGAATGAATATAACTTAAGCCTGCATTGAA
>JAGOCT010000293.1 GCA_017998585.1 Candidatus Cloacimonadota bacterium
TGTTTAATCTAATATTTTATCTTATCTATTAAGAAAATTAATTATTCGCATAGAAAAATGAATTATAATATTGTTTGGATAAAAAGGAGTGATTATGAGAAAAATTTGTTTTTTGCTTTTACTTGTTATAATAGTAGCTTTTTCTTTTACTTCATGTTTAAAAAAGACGACTGAACCTGATAATGATCTGCCCTTAGCGCCATCGCCTGTGATTAGTCCAGCTGGAGGAACATTTACTACACCACAATCTGTCAGTATCTCATGTGATTTATCTGGATCAGAGATTCGTTATACTATTGACGGATCAGATCCAAATAGCACCTCATTATTATATACTAGACCAATAATGATTAAAACAACTCAATTGATAAAAGCAATAGCTTTGCATGAAGGGTATAAACAAAGTGTTGTGGATTCTGCATCATTTACGATGAACTTTATAATCCCTGAAAATATGGTTTTTATTCAGGGAGGGACATTTTGCCCGAATAGTGGTTCATATATTGTGACACTTACTTCATTCCTTATTGGAAAGTATGAGTTAACTCAGTCGGAATGGAAGAGTGTAATGACAGGGAATACCAATGGGATACCTGTAACACCATATGGAAATCCTGGGTATCCTGGTCTAGGAGATGATTTTCCGATGTATTATGTTTCATGGTATGATGCTTTAGTTTACTGTAATCGTAGAAGTATTCAGGAAGGGTTAACTCCTTGTTATGCCAAAGATGGCGATACTAATCCCGATCATTGGGGATTTGTACCTACCCAAACAAATATATATTGGGATGCGATTACGATGAATATAAATGCTGATGGTTACAGATTACCAACGGAGATGGAATGGGAATTTGCAGCCAGAGGAGGGAATCAATCACAGAATTATATTTACTCAGGCTCTTTTAACATATGGGAAGTAGCATGGTTTACCTATAATTCTAATAATACAACTCATAAAATTGGTACTAAGATACCTAATGAACAGGGTCTCTACGATATGAGTGGTAATGTATGGGAATGGTGTTGGGATTGGTATGATCCTTATCCCATTGGTTCATATATCAATCCAACTGGTCCTGGTGGTGGTAACTTGCGTATTGGACGAGGTGGTGGCTGGAGTGCTCAAGCTCAATATTGTCAGATTTCTAACCGCCCAATCAGTTATCCATTTTGTAGAGACAACAGTATTGGCTTCCGTGTTGTCAGGCGTATTCAGTAATTATTCTGTTCTTACCTTTTCATACAAAGTCAAAAAGCGAAGCAAAAAGACGCTGCAAGAAGGTGCGATATGAAATGGGATATGGACAGATTTTCTTTGATTCTTTTCTTTTTAAAAAGTAAAAGAAGGTGCTAAGCTCCATTGGAGCGATCGATCCCCAGATGCGGTAGCGTCTGGGTGATGTATCTCTATGACGTAGCACCATAGGTGCTTCCGAAATATTCAAATATTACTCGGCGACACCTATGGTGCCGAGTTTTGTTTTCGATCTTTTACCAGACATTTCCGTGCTTGTGCATAAATGTAGATTTTATTCTGTCGCACCTACGGCGCTTGATTTGTAACATACTATATAACAGACGCTTCCGCATCTGGCTACCACTCGAAAGCACCAAAAGTGCTTGCAGTACGATTGCAGACGAACAGCGCTTCACTTATCCCTACAGACTGCTACTAATCTGTCTGTAACAAAAAATCTTTCGCAAGCTGGTAGCTTGCGTTACAGCCAGACTTTCATCCCTGCTTCTATCCCCTTTCATTCCTGCTTCAAAGCCCTTCACCTGAATATCGTAGCAGGTTGTTTATGGGAAGTGAGCAGGAAGATGTTAGGATAGAATAAAAGACTTTTCTACAGGATAGATATGATAATAAAATGAGAAAGATATTGTTTTTTAAGAGGATATGAGTATATTATAAGTAAGAGGAGTATATGAAGGTATTTTTTAAGAAGAAAAAACAGGATTATCCAAAAAGAGCCGGTGATCTGGCACTTGCCTGGTATGCTGGCGGAAATGTCTGCATTGTCAGGAAAAAAGTAAAAAGAGAATTGCAAAAGCAGAACTTGTCGATTATTCAGATCAATGCGATTAGCCGGATGGTATGGGATGGATTGACGCCACCTTATAAAAAAGATCTGGCTCAATATGCCCTGCTATATAAAAAAGAATACCCTGGTCTCAGAAAGAGAGGAATTTCTTCTTATGCTGTCTTTTTGATGATTACTCATGCACTGATCAGGCGTTTTTCTTTTAATATCGAGAATACTGTTTTATGTGCAGAATTATTGAAAAGACTTTTGGCTGATATGTCGGTTAAAAAGGCAGTTGAACTGAAAATACTTAAAAGAGTGAGCATGTATTATCAGTTGAATCAGAATAGTCTTTACCATTTAAAACAAGAGAAATGCAAAAAAAATCATACTGAAATGATACTTCAAAATGATCGGGTTTACTTTAAAAAAGAGGCATTTGCTGACGGATAAGACTACTATAGCTTTAAAAAAGTCCAAAATCAATGTCAAAGCGGTTTGTAACATTTGAGTTTTACTATATTTTAAAATAAGAGAACAAGTACGAAAATTTGTTGACTTTCCTTGTTTTTAACTTATAATATCAATGCTGACACAAAGAAAGGTTATCAAGATGATAAGGATAAAAAACTGGATACAAAGCTCACTCAGCAGGATTTTTATCAGTATTTTATTGTTTTTATACCTGATTACCATTATTGCCGCAGTTTATGCCTTTATAGGCAGTTCTGGTAAAATCAGTAAAAATTACATCAATCGTTTTGTAAAAGCTCAGAACCAGCTAGAAAAGAACAAACTCATCGCCTTGCTGGAACGAGAGCTTACTTTAAGCCAAAAACTGGCAGATGATCCGGCTATCATAAAATGGATTCAGAATGAGAATAATTCTTCTCAAATGTTGCTTGCTGAAGAACAGTTGACTAGTTACCACAAACTGATTGAAACCAGTAGTCAGTTTATTGCCATCAAATCCAGCAATCATTTTTATCTGGGCAATATCAGGACCCCTGGCAAAGTACTTGTTGAAGGGACTTCAGCTGATCGTTGGTTTTATGAAGCATTGAATGCAGAAAAAGATTATTCACTCAATGTAAACTACGATAATCTGCTGAATAAAGTGATGGTCTGGATCAATGTGCTGGTCAGAGATAAAGATGGAAATGCCATTGCCGTTGCAGGTTCAGGTATAGATTTAAGCGGTTTTCTGGAAAAACTGCTTCTGCATGACGAAAAAGGCGTCAGTACAGTCATTATAAACTCATTGGGTCAGATTCAGGCACATCCTGATCGCTCAATTGTTGAACATAATGGCAGGGCAAAACAAGACAGTGATAAGATTAAAATCTATGATTTACTAAAAAATCCAAAAGATCATGAGCTAATTAAACAAGCAATCGCTTCTCTCAATGACAATGCGCAGCCTGTTCAGTTACGTTTAAATATTCATGATAAAAAATCTATCGTTGCCATTGGTCATATACCACATATAGACTGGTATAATATGGTAATTGTTGATGAAGATAGTCTGATCGGTGTAAAAGACTTTGTGCCATTGGGCATGGTGTTTTTAATTTCCCTGATTCTGATGTTGATCAGTATT
>JAGOCT010000292.1 GCA_017998585.1 Candidatus Cloacimonadota bacterium
ATATTTGATTCTTAGGCACATTTCGAAGACAAGCGTCCCGCTTGTAGCCATTCTGCCCGTACTACAAGCGTCCCGCTTGTAGCCATTCTGCCCGTACTACAAGCGTCCCGCTTGTAGCCATTCTGCCCGTACTACAAGCGTCCCGCTTGTAGCCTTTTTCTGCAAGCAGGATGCTCGCAGAACGTTTAAAAACAAACTATTATACTTTGCATTAGGATATCAATGCAAACAAGTATGTGAAGTCTGAATTTAAACAAAATTATCTTTGTAGAGCTCTCCTTAAAAACAAATGTCAGCCTTATTTGGTTTATTGATATTTATCTATCTGTGTAAAATTCAATGCGCTCTTTGAAGAATCTCTCTTTCGTATTTTTACAGTTATGCGCTCTTTTTTATGTTTGAAATCTAATGGTGACCTGACAAAAGGGGATGAAAACATCAGCTAGTCTTTTAATTTTGAGTTAAACGATTGATCATCATGATTAGTTTGTCTGCTTCAACAGGTTTAGACAAAAATGTGTCCATTCCAGCTTCTGAACATCTTTCCTGATCCTCTTTAAAAGCGCCTGCCGTAAGTGCTATTATGGGTGTATGAATTTGTTTTTGAGCTTCAGCCATTCTGATTTCACGTGTAGCCTGGAGTCCGTCCATTAAAGGCATCTGGACATCCATGATAACAATATCGAAGGATTTTTCTTTCATATGATTAACGGCTTCAAGCCCGTTTATCGCTTCTGTTATGACTGCATTTGGCATGGCATTTTTGATAAATGTACAGATAAGTGTCATGCTTAAACGGGTATCTTCGGCAATCAGTATTTTTAAGAAACGATTATCGATACCAATTGGTTTTTGAACATTCTGTTTGTCATTAGAAGACTGGAAGTCCATCTTCAGACAATCACTGATTTTTATGAGGTGGATCGGTTTTATCAGATTAAATGCGATTTCAGCAATCAGAGGGCTTTCTTTAATTTTAAAAGTGTCGAGAGATCCACTCATTAAAATGACCGGCATTTGCGTTGCACTGATTAGAAAATCATTACGAATCATTTTTACTAAATCTAACCCATCAATGTTTGGCATTTGGTAGTCAATCAATGCGATGTCAAATGCCTGTTCCTGCATCAGACTGATTGCTGATAATGCATCATTACAAGTGAAAACTTCGGGTATATAGATTTCAAGATATTGCTTGATCAGATGGAGAGATTTTTGATTATCATCAACTAGTAGTGCTCTTTTGTACTTTATTGCATGAGGCTTTTTGAGATCGCAGGATTTATATTCTGTATCAACAGAAAATGAGAAAGCGCTTCCCTTTCCTGACTCACTTTCTACTTTTATTTCTGAACCCATATTTTTTGCCAGCAAATTGGATATGACCAGACCAAGCCCTGTACCTCCATATCGTCTGCTAGTAGATGTGTCTGCCTGATAAAATGGTGTAAACAGCTGTTCTGTTTGCTCTTTGGTCATACCTATGCCTGGATCTTTAACCGTAAAATTAAAAACACCTTTTTCTCCCTCAGATGGCGTAAAAGACAGAATCAGCTCTATTTCTCCTGACTGTGTAAACTTAATCGCATTGTTAAGCAGGTTGACCAAAATTTGCTGTAAACGGGTAGGATCAAGCAATGCATACTGAGGTGTTTTAGTCTCAATATCCAAAATCAGTTCTAAGTTTTTCTTTTCAGCCTGGTACTTTACGATGTTGCAAGTCTTTAATAATAAATCATATATGTCCGTTTCAATCTTTTCTAATTCTAACTTTCCTGCCTCTATTTTTGAAAAGTCAAGAATATTATTGATAATGTTTAATAAAACTTCACCAGATTGACTGACGTTGCTGGCATACTGCATTTGAGTCGGATTGAGATTAGACTGGGTAAGTAACTTTGTGAAGCCGATAATACTGTTCAAGGGAGTTCTGATTTCATGACTCATATTAGCCAGAAAGAATGACTTCGATGCAGTCGCCATTTCAGCAGTTTCTCTTAGTTGATTGGCTTTTAAAGTGAGATCTTCAAAATTTTTATTGCTTGAAATTAATTCTTTGATATTGTGTTGAATTTGGTCTAGTAACTGATTAAAAGCATGCCCTAAAATGCCTGTTTCATCGTATCTGTTAAATTCTAAACAATATTTTTTTGTATGATTGTTTAAATCAATATTTTTAATCTGATTAGTAAAATCAGTTAAGGGCTTGCTTAACTGGATGCTCAATACCCATGCAATGATAACTGCAGCGAGTAAAAGCAGGCACATCAATAGAAAATAAACATTTCTGAAGAGGATGATAGGCTCAAAAGCTTCCTCTAAAGGATAGTTTGCTGCTAATATCCAGTTAGTTGAAGCGAGCTTTTTATAAGTTGTGATAAATCGTTTTCCTGCTGAATTTTTAGTTTCAACTGACCCTTCAAATTCTGATAATGCACCTTTATAAATTGAAAATCGACCCATATTCTCTGATTTTTTTAAGATAAGGGTAGAATCCGGATGCATAATGATTATACCTTCTGTGTTAAAGAGATAAAGATATCCGCCTTTGCCGATTTTGGTATTGCTTAATGCATAAAAAAATCCCTCTTTTAGGTTTAAATTGATTGTGCCTGTCATATAACCTGTAATCTCTCCTGTTTTAGCATATAAAGGAGAGGTAATAGCGATGAGCGGATTATTACCTATAGATAAAAAAGGTTCTGAAACACAAGGTTTTTTAAGTTTAAGCGCTTGCTGTAAGTAGGCTCTGTGAGCAAATGATTTGCCATACATCGAATTATTTTTAGGAACTGAAGCGATTAAAATTCCCTTATCATCAAAAATGAGCAGATTCTGATTAAATATATTCTTGATACCCGTTCGGTCTAACAGCCATTTTTGAGCAAGCTGCTGATTAAATACAGCCTCTTTAGGGGCTACATTCGCTACAGAAGTGAGTGCTCTTTCTGATAAATTTATATTATTATCTAATCCTTCAGCAAGCGTTGTGAGCATACTAAACTGCTGATTTTCAATTTGGTTTTTGATTGATTCTCTAAAAAAAAGATATGAACCACTTGCTATCAAAATCAATAAAATGATGACGAAAATACTGAAGGTCAGGATGACTTTCTTTCTAATACTGTTTTTTTTTATTCAAATCCCTTCTATAATTTTTGTTAAGAATAACTCATTTATTACAAGTCGTCAAGGTTTTATTGCTATTTTTTTAAAATAAGAAATTGTTACAATGAACTTGACTAATTTTGATAGAGTAGAATTATGCAATATGATCCTGTGAATAAGGAGAATGAGAATGAATTCAGCATTTAAACTGGAGATTTGTGCAGATTCTGTTGAGTCAGCAATCAATGCTCAAAAGGGGGGCGCTGACAGAGTTGAGTTATGTGCCAATATGTTTGAAGGCGGTACCACACCTTCGTATGGAACTGTTGTCTTAGCCAGAAAACATCTTGATATTGAGCTCTATGTGATGATTAGACCACGTGGGGGAGACTTTTATTATTCTGATTTAGAGTTTGAGCAGATGAAGCTGGACATTGAATTGTTGAGAGAGACAGGAATAGACGGGCTTGTTTTTGGCATATTAAAACCCGACGGCAGTATTGATACAAAAAGAACAAAAAT
>JAGOCT010000294.1 GCA_017998585.1 Candidatus Cloacimonadota bacterium
TACCGAAAATGAATATGCTTTAGAAGTGGTTCAGGCGTTACAGACAAAGATTTTCGATTATATTAAAGCAAAACACATAGAATACCCTGACTTTGTAAAAAAAGGATTTTACTCAGTTCAACCTGATAATACAACAGTTCAGGAAAGCCCTAAGAAAAATTTTCAAAAAAATCATAAACGGAGGAATAATGAACAATCAGCAGATAAATGAAGCTATGATTGTAAAATTATCAAATGAACTCCCCGCTCAAAAGGAGTTTCAACCTGGAATCAGACGAGCACCAAGCAGAGGTTATTTTTTAAATCAGAAAGAAACTCTGATTGCACTTAAAAATGCTTTGCGCTACATTCCTGAAGAACTTCATCAAACACTCGCTCCAGAGTTTCTGAATGAATTAAAAACAATGGGCAGAATTTATGGTTATCGTTATCGTCCTGAAGGCAGAATTTACGGAAAACCAATTGATGAATATCAGGGAATACCACAGGCTCGTGCTTTACAGGTAATGATCGATAACAACCTTGATTTTGACATTGCGCTTTATCCTTATGAATTGGTGACTTATGGTGAAACCGGTCAGGTTTGTCAAAACTGGATGCAGTATCAGCTGATCAAAAAGTATCTGGAAGTGATGACTGAAGATCAGACTTTGGTAGTAAGTTCCGGGCATCCACTTGGCTTGTTCCCATCCCGTCCGGAAGCACCTCGTGTTATATCCACAAATGGTTTAATCATTGGCAAATGGGATAATCCAGAAGATTTTAAACGTTTAACGGCTTTAGGGGTTGCAAATTACGGACAAATGACTGCTGGTGGCTGGATGTATATCGGTCCTCAGGGGATTGTACATGGCACCTATATCACACTTTTAAATGCAGGGCGTAAATACTTAAACATCCCTGCTGATAAAGATCTGAAAGGAGTTTATTTTATTTCTTCAGGTTTAGGTGGTATGTCAGGTGCTCAGTCAAAAGCAGTTGAAATCGCCGGTGGTATCGGCATTATTGCCGAAGTGGATAAAAGCCGTATTGATACCCGCCATTCACAAGGTTGGGTAAGTCTGGTTTCTGATGATTTAGCTCAGATTGTTAAATGGATGAAAGAATACAAAGAAATGGGTAAAACAGTCTCTATTGCTTATCATGGTAATGTGGTTGATTTACTGGAATATATTGATACAAACAATATTGATGTTCCGCTTATTTCAGATCAGACATCCTGTCATGCAGTTTATGAAGGTGGCTATACGCCTGCAGGCATATCATTTGATGAAGGACGCCGTCTGATTAAAGAAGATCAGAACAAGTTTAAACAACTGGTTGATGAATCACTCATTCGTCATTTCAATGTCATTAAAAAATTAACCGATAAAGGTTCTTATTTCTGGGATTACGGTAATAGTTTCATGGCTTCTATCTTTGATGCGGGTGAAAAGAGTATTGCTAAAAATGGGACTGATACCAATGAAGGATTTATCTGGCCATCTTATGTTGAAGATATTATGGGACCAATCTGTTTTGATAACGGTTACGGGCCATTCCGTTGGGTATGTCTGAGTGGCAAAGATGAAGATCTTAGAAAAACAGATAAAGCAGCGATGAATTGTATTGATCCGGAACGTTGCTCTCTGGATAGAGATAACTATCACTGGATAGCCACAGCTGAAGAAAATAAACTGGTTGTTGGTACTAAAGCCAGAATTCTGTATGCAGACGAAGAAGGTCGTGTCAGAATCGCACTAAAATTCAATGAAATGATCAGAAAAGGTGAAATTGGGCCTATCATGCTGGGAAGAGACCATCATGATGTTTCTGGAACAGACTCCCCTTTCAGAGAAACTTCCAATATCTATGATGGCAGTAATGTTACTGCCGACATGGCAACTCAATGCTTTGCCGGTAATGTAGCCAGAGGAATGACACTGGTTGTATTATCCAATGGCGGTGGTGTCGGTATTGGTCGCTCAATTAATGGTGGTAACGGCATTGTTCTTGATGGCAGTAAGCGTATGGATGATGTAATCATGTCCGGTCTTTCATGGGATGTGATGGGCGGAGTTGCCAGACGTAACTGGGCTCGTAATGAAAATGCCATTCAGACGGTTGTTGACTGGAACATCAAGCATAAAGGTCAGGGACAGATCACAATCCCTTTCAACTGTGATGAAGACTACCTGAACTCATTAATCTAATCATTCCATAACAGATTATACAATTATTTCATTTATTCAGAGACGTCCGTCTGGGACGTCTCTGTAAGTGCCGTAACTCCGGTCTGGTACTGCAAAATTATCAACTTGCAGTTATAAGCTTTGTTCTACCAGATTGTTGGCTTTACGGCACTTCTTATTTTATCAACAATAAGAATAGTTCTTCTATACTTAAAATACTTCAAACCTAAATTTTAAAAGTATTTATCATTCTTACCATAATAAAAAGACCTTCAGAATCTGTACATAAAGAGATCACTAATTAAAGAAGTCTCATCCGCATTTTCTACAGGATAGATAAGAGAATTAAAAGAGATTAATCCGATTTTTAAATAGAAAATCATTGAAAAAGAAATCTTCATACTTATAATCCGAATTCGTTTTACCTTTACGCATCAATAATCATTTCTTTTATTTCATCAGAAAAACTAAAATATATTCGCTTTTATCCGAAAATTCTATACTTTATTATTGGAGGTATAATGAGTATTATCGAATTTACAAAAAACAAAATGTTTTTAAGCTATATATATAAGATTTTAAAACCATTAATCATCTTGTTAATTCTCTATATTACTTTTGTTTTTGGTCTTATTATCCCAACACTAGAAAAAAACCTCTACAATGAGAAAATTGAAACAACCAAACGCCTGACTGAATTGCTCTACAGTGATTTACTCTCCAGACAGGAAGAAATAGATAAAGACATCGTGAGTGAAACAGAACACAAGCAGCGAGTAATCAAACGTTATGATAAATTCCGTTTTGGAAAGAAAAATACGGACTACTTCTGGATTATTGATGAGCGAGGTTATGTCATACTGCATCCCTATGTTAAATCGATTGTAAACGTTGATCCTAAAACGGTTAAGGGGCCAGATGGCAAACCAATGAATATTCTGATAGATAAAATGAAGTATGTTGCCAATACAACTAAAGGAGGGACGATCGAATATTTTTGGCAACTTAATGATGATGCATCAACATTAACAAAAAAGATGTCTTATGTGAAAAAATTCGAACCATGGAACTGGATTATTGGAGCTGGTG
Organism: Candidatus Cloacimonadota bacterium; assembly: GCA_017998585.1. Next base: position 3,261 of record JAGOCT010000294.1, read on the forward strand.
TCTATATAGAAGAAATTGAAGAAGAACTGAGTTACTGGCGAAACCGATTAATATTCTTTGGTATTCTACTTGTTTTAATTACAGTTGTCATCAATATCTTAATTTCAGTAGCTGGCATCAAATCCAAAATCGATGAAGAAATTGCTCAGAAAAAATTTGAAGACAGCCGCGAAATTTATCAGACGATCTTTGATATCAGCCCATTTTTTATAGTCATTCAAAAACTGAGTGATTCTACTTATGTAATGGTCAATAAAGCGTTTTCTGATTTTACAAGAAAAAGGATCAGCGAAATCATTGGTAAAAAGCCTGAAGAAATTGGCAGATTTATTGACAATGATGAATTAGTCAATCGTGAGGTTTTAATC
>JAGOCT010000295.1 GCA_017998585.1 Candidatus Cloacimonadota bacterium
ACTTTCTATGCACGGTATTTGTTAATGATTTCTTTTAATTTGTCACGATTATCAATACGTCCATAAGTATCTTCTCCAATAACAAAAACTGGAGCAAGTGAACATGCACCAACACAACGAACTGCTGATAATGAGAACTGGCGATCTTCTGTTGTATCACCGATCTGGATTCCCAACTCATCAGAGATCATCTGAAGAATTCTTGGTGCACCTTTTACAAAGCAAGCAGTACCTGTGCATACATTGATAATGTGTTTTCCACGGGGTTTCATTGAGAAGAAGTTATAAAAAGTGACGACACCATAAACCTGGCTAACCGGAATGCCGAGTTCTCTGGCAACGTATTCCTGTACTTCAACAGGCAGATATCCAAATATTTCCTGAGCCTGATGAAGGATCTCAATAAGTGGATTAGTAAGCTGTTTTTTTTCATCAATGACTTTTTGTAGCTTTTCGTATAAGCTGTTTGTGTCATTTTCTGTTGCGTTACACATTTTTCCTCCTGATATTCTTTTATTTATGAAATGATTTTTCTTCCATCTAAGCCTGTACAGGCTTTTCTAATTTCTGCCACAGTAGGCTCATTTATATAGAACTTTGAGTAGCCTGATGCGATATCCTGAGGATAATGAGCATCGGAACTTCTCACTAAAGTATATTTTTTTAAAGCAGGGTATTTTGTAAACAAATTTTCCACATTACATTTAGCACTGATTCCAATTGCTTTAAAATCAGGGTATTCAGGCATAAATCCTAATTGCGCTAAAATACTGAATGAAGTAGCATCTTCATGAGCCGGATAACAAAACCCATTGTATTCTGTGACTTTTTCATAAGTTTCATCCAAAGTCCACATTGATGAGTTAATCAATGCTTTTTCTTCAAATCCGATAATTTCGTCATTTTCGCCTATTATTACCTGGTCACCAAAATAATCAGGATCATTTTTCATAGGCAATAGAGAATCATACAATTCATTCTGGAATGCATAGCCCTCTTTATGAGTATCAAAAAAAGCCAGAATATGAATTTCTTCCTGAGTTTGGATTTCGACACCCATGAGACAAGTTAATCCAGCTTCTAATGCTTTATGATAATATGCTTTAAAATTTAACATCCGATTATGATCAGTAATTGCAAAAATTTCAATATTCTTTTCTAACAAGGCATTAATAACAGTCTGAGGTGACATGTCAAGGTCTCCACAGGGAGATAATACAGAATGAATATGAAGATCTGCATTATACCATTTCATATTTTTAATAGATTAACCTTGTAATAACTGATACAATCTGCCAGCAATTTCAAAAGTGGATAATGAACTCTTAATCAGACAAATATTTTCATCGTTTGCTTTGTTAATAACGGCTTCATCAGGATTAACATTATTTGCAAAACAGACACAGCTCATGTTAGCAAGTGCTGCTACAGCAATGACATTAAGATGTTTCATGATAGTGATCCAAACCTGATTTTCTCTTGCATTACCCATAACATCACTCAATAAGTCTGAAACGTATCCTCCTTCGATCGTTATTGATACAAGATCTTGATGGTTTGTTAATACTTCTCCGGTAACAGCTTCTACTAATTGTTTGGCATTTACGGTCATAATTCCTTCTTTACTCTTCGTTTTTATCTATGTTTTTTTTCAATAAAATGACACAATTATCAATACTGGCTCTACCTTGAACTATATCTTCTGCAAGTGCTCTACAATTTGGAGAACCACAAGCTCCGCAATCTATTAAGGGCAGTTGAGCCATGATTTCCTGTAATTTTTTCATTTTTAGAATAGCTTGCTTGATATCTTTATCCAATTCCATGATTGAGCGGGGTTCCAGAGGTAATACATCAAATGTCCCATCTAAATAACAGGAAAAACAAGAATCTAACTCATGATCCTCATCTTTGGCATCACGAATTAAAACATGGATTCTGCTTCTTGCAATAAATGGATTTTCAACGTTTAAGACCCCTCCAACACAACCATTGGTGCAACTTCTCAAGACAATATAATCGTACTGATCTAATATATGATTCTCCACTTTTTGAAGTATCTCAATCACATTGTCAATACCACTTACGGCTAAAGTGCGAATTTGCTGGTTGCCAACTTCATCTGCTTCATGTCCTGATAAAGCACGTGTTAAACCTCTTTCATGAGTTGTAACAGGAATATCCAAAGATTTAATATAGGGTAATTTATCGCGAACTGCAGTATATACATCTCTTATCGCAATTGCACCTTCCTGAATTCTTTTATAAGCGCCTTCAGGCTGATGAACAGCCGTAACCTGAGAGATACAGGGGACAATCAGAAAAATGCCGATTTGATCTGGATTTATACCTTTTTCAATACATATTTTATCCCTATAGTACATGGAAAGGACACTCATTGGGGCTTCAATATGGAAAATATTAGGTAAAAGAGATGGAAACCTTACCTGGATCAAACGTATGACTGCAGGACAGTTACTTGATAAAATCGGACGTACTTCTTTGTTTGTCGTAATGTAATGTTGTTTGATACGAGTCATCACTTCACTTGCCATTGATTCTTCAATGACCATATCAAAACCAATATAATAAAGTGCTTTAATGGTTGTAGAATAATCGATATCTTCGGTAAATTGTCCTGCATAAGAAGCTGATACAATGGCTACTTTGTAATCATACCGTTTGATTTGGCTTAAAGAATCGGATGTTGGAATAATCGCATCAAAGGGACAAACACTAATACATTTACCACAATCTACACATCGGGCTTCATCCATATGAACTATCCCATCTCTGATTCTTAAAGCTTCTGTCGGACAGATTCTTACACAATGCATACAACCTTTGCATTTGTCATTCAGTAGTTGAATCGCATGAAAATATCGTTTTTCGTCCATATATCGTCCTAATCAAAAAATATGATAATCTCTAAAAGAGTGTTTTTACCTTCTTCTGAATCAATATGCATTACATCTGAATTTTTTTTTATATTGGGTAAACCCAATCCTGCACCAAACCCCATTTCTCTGACTAAATCATCTGCAGTTGACCAGCCAGGTTCCAATGCTTTTTCAATGCTTTTAATCCCTGGCCCTGAATCATTGAACACGATATGAACACAGTTAAGATATATATTGCATATGATTTTGCCACCTAAAGAATGGGCTGTGATATTGATTTCTGCTTCGTAGGAGGCTATCGCAACCCTTCGTAATATCTCCGGATTGACACCTAAACGTTTTAACATGAGTTTTATTTCCGAAGACGCTTTTCCTGAATTAATAAAATCCTTATGTCCTACCTCATAGGAGATTGACATTTCTGGTTCTGGTTTTTCTTGTAAAAAGGAATCATGTCTTGCCTGAATTGATTCAACGATATTCCAGTATTCAGCCATATTAAATTTTACAACTCCTTAAACCGGTATTATACAAAATGCCTGCCGATTTGTAGAGTGTAAATTTCGTAGTAATTAATGGTAAATCTCTTTCAATTGCCATTTCAATCAAATCTTCTGAAGGTTTTTTCCCTCTCACAAATACAATGCCCAATAGATCAATCATGTCAGATAAGCGGATAACTTGTGGGTTGGTGAGTCCTGTTAACAGTAAAGTAGCTTCCTTAGTA
>JAGOCT010000296.1 GCA_017998585.1 Candidatus Cloacimonadota bacterium
CAACTGATTTTTTTCTATTTTATGTTTAATCAATTCAAAACCGGTTTTGAAACCAATGATTTCATTCATTTGGTATTCGTAATCAGCACGAAGGTTTAATGTAGCAGTTTTGTCATCAATAAAGTTATCCCAGATTGAACCAGGTGCTCTGAAACCAGTAATAGCAACCGGATCATCCAGACCATCAATAGAATAAGCCCAGGAACTGGATTCATTAAATCCGTAATCAAAGATACCGTCGCCATTATTATCAACACTACTGTATCCTAAGAGACCGAGTGATGGGTTATAATTTGAGTTATCCTGCCAGATATAATTTTCTTTGTCGATTCCTCTTGGGTTTTGATAAGTGGTTTTTTCAAACTGGCTTAATTTTACTTTTAAGTTGCTTTTTGTACCAATCGTTAAGTCATAAGTTAACATAATCTGTCTTTGATTGGTTTCGCTTTCAAAATAATGTTGTAAAGCATATTTCCAGGAATGTGAAAATGGTGTATAGTATGAACGGTCGCCACGAATAGCAAGAGATACGTTTTGTGTAGGAGAGATGACATATTTTGTTTTTAAGTTCACATTATAATCATTATAATTTCTGTTGCTGATCTGAAATCCTAAAAGTTCATCTCTTTCAGAGTATGGATCATAAGTATCATAAGCAACTGAAGTAATGTAACGTAAATCCTGGTTTGGGTTATTTTTAAAGAACTCACGAAAACGACCATCTGTCCATGCACCTGCTCCATTAAGGAAAAATGTCAATTTATCCTTTAATGAATCAAAACCGAATGGAATCATAGGTCCGCCAATAGCAAATTTTACTTCATCCATATTGGAAGCATCCTGGAACAAATGATCAGTTGTTCCTTCGATTTTTCCTTCATATTGGCTGGAACCGTCTTTACTGACAATGTTCACCATACCAGACTGAGCATTACCGTATTCAGCGGTTAATCCACCGGTAATCACTTTCATGTCGGCAACAGCATCCATATCAACAGATAACGCACTACCGCCATCTACAGGGTCAGATACAGACATACCGTCTACGGTAAAGTTGACTTCATTTGCACGGCCACCACGAACGAATAACTGTCCGTCTTTCTGAGTGACACCAGCCTGCATCGCAATAACACCAGAAATATCACTCACAGCAATATCACTGATCTGATCAGCTGAAATACTCTTACTGGAACCAGCACGGTCCTTTGTAACAAGTTCTTCTTTTGCGACCACTTTAACAGCCTGCATCTGAATGGTTTTCTTAGAAAGTGAAATGTTGACTGTACGGGTTTCATCGACATTAATTCTTACTCCGGTCATCTCATATGGTGCGTAACCCATTAACTGGCACACAACAGTATAAGTTCCCGGCGGAATATTAATAATCATGAATTTACCTTGTTCATCTGTCATTGCACCAATGGTAGTGCCTTTTAAAATGACATTGGCGTATGGGACATTATTGCCTTTGTCATCTTTTACACGGCCAGCAAGCTTACCAGTAGTAGCAGAGAATAGTGAAACGCTTACTAACAAAATGATTGTGATGAGTATAAGCAGTTTCTTTTGCATTAATCATCCTCCCTTTATGGATTTTTCTTCTTTTTACAATTTCTCATTCTCAGTGAGAATTCCACAACTATACTATATACTTATTATATAGTTCAATATCCAAAAAATATAGCAATACAGGGAATTGTCAATTTTTTTAATCATTTTTTTGAAAATAAATCCTATTTTTACTTTATCTCTTTTATTTTCAATTGATTAATATCATTGCAAATTCCTTTGGGACTACATTTTTTTTTTGAGCATTTTTGCATTAAGTATAATGAATCATCACTTTTGATGACTTTTCACCTGCTGTCATGATGCCAATCTTGAAGCCTTCAGTCTCTTTACATAGCTGATCTGCGTAGTTTGGATCTACTATTGCCACAAATCCAACGCCCATATTGAAAGCCTTAAACATTTCCTCATGACTGATTTTTGCAGCATCTTGCATGATTCTGAATATTTCTGGTACTTTCCAACTCTGGGCATCAATAGTCGCACATAAACCTTCAGGAATGACACGTTTTACATTACCTGGCAAACCACCACCGGTTATATGAGCCATACCATGATTGATTGACGGATCTGTCCAGTTTTTTAAACTTGGATAATAGGACGGATGAACTTTCAGTAAGGCTTCTGCTACTGTTTCCTGAAGCTCTGGCACATAGTCATTTACATCTTTTTTCATGACTTCAAAGAAGATTTTTCTCGCCAGTGAATAACCGTTGGTATGCAAACCATTTCCTTTAAAACCGATAATTATATCACCTTCCTTGATATTTTCACCAGTTATGATTCTTTCTTTCTCGATTAAACCGGTAATAGTACCAACAAGATCGAAGTCATCACGTTGATAAATTCCAGGCATTTCAGCCATTTCACCACCGATTAAAGACATGCCATTTTCCAGGCAGGCTTTTGTCATCCCACTGATAATCTGCTCAATCTTTTCAGGTTCCAGTTTTCCACAGCCAATATAATCCATAAAATACTGTGGTTCAGCGCCTTGTACAAAGATATCATTGACACAGTGATTCACCAGATCCTGACCGACTGTATCAAAAATCCCTGCTTTTTGGGCTACGATTAATTTTGTGCCTACACCATCAGTACTGGCAACCATCACAGGTGCTTTCCATTTGGTCAGATCAATTTGATATAATCCTCCAAAAGAGCCAAGCTCTGTCAATACATTTTGATTATAGGTTTTTCTGACAAGTGATTTGATCCGTTGAACGGCATTTTCACCTGCTTCAATATCCACTCCCGATGTTTTGTAATCCATAATTTGCCTACATTCCCATATATTTAATTAGTTTTTGTTTTCTTTCTTCTATATCTTTTTGCGATGCATTCAGTAAATGATTAAAGCTGAAATCCTGAATATTAAAAGAAGCGGTAATCGTTCCATTGATTACGGCATCTTTGATGATCTGTTCATTGATGCAGCCAGCTTTTACAATCGTACCCATAAAACCACCAGCAAATGAATCGCCTGCGCCAGTAGGATCAACGACATTACGAACCGGATAGACAGGAGCAAAAAACATAAAATCCTTGCCCATTGCCACTGCACCATATTCACCGCGTTTGATCAATACAAGTTCCGGTCCCATAGACAATACCTTTTCGCCGGCATCAAACACATTCTGTAAGCCGGTTAATGACTTAATTTCGTCTTCATTGATAAAAATAATATTCACTTTTCTGACGACCTGATCAAGTAGATCCGGAGTGGTATTAATCCAGTAATTCATTGTATCACAAGCTATTATCTCTGCATTCTTTAATTGTTCCAACACTTTAAGCTGTAATGCAGGATGTATATTACCTAAAAATAGATATCTGGCTTCTTCATAAGAAACTGGTATTTTTGGATCAAAATCTGCAAAAACATTCAAACGGGTATCCAGAGTTTCAGCTTTATTCAGGTCATTATAGACACCAGACCAGTGAAATGTTTCGCCTTTGGCAAATTCTACTCCCCTTGTATCTATCTGATTGTCTTGCAGTAAACTTAAAGTATCCTGTTTAAAATCATCTCCAACTACTCCGACGATACCTGAGG
>JAGOCT010000297.1 GCA_017998585.1 Candidatus Cloacimonadota bacterium
ACCCCTACGATTGAGACCGTAGAAGTCATTTCTTTATATTTTGGTAAGTATTGAGTTTGAGTTGAGTCAATCACTCCTCTGGCTACTAAAGTATCTATAATCTCATTGGTATTTGGTAGTCCCTGAAGATCAAGAGCCCATTTATCTCTTTGGGTTACAAATTTTTTGTCATTTGGATAAGCATCGATGGCATCAGGATATCCATCTCCGTCAGTATCAAAAAGTCCATTATATTCATTAAAATCAGATGCAAATGATGCCCCTGCTACTAATTTAAATACGGGTAAATCGTAGCTTGCTCTTGCACCCAAAACCATTCCCGGTTTATCCGCAAAGGCTTCTTTAAAGTTATTGATGAAAAGTTCAGTGCCTACCGGACCAATCTTCATGGATGTTTCCATACCAATACGTTTATAAGTTGGATATTGAACCATATTGGAGTAGTTATTTAATATAATGCCATATCCTAAGCTGGCATTTTCCAGACCACCCACTTTTAAGTAAAAAGGATCTCCTTTTTTTGCCCAACGGATATAATAAACTTTATCAAGGTAATCTTCAAATTCATCCCAGTCTTCTTCGCGAATATTACCCTGATCGTCAATGTAGAGTTGAATGTCTAATCCAAATCCCAGTTTCCAGATTGGTAAATCAGCACGAAGTCCGATTTGCTGATAATTTGTGTTGTTGATAGTTGTGGCACCAATAATAACACTGCCACCCATCTTGTCTTCATTGTCTTGTGCATACAGAAATCCCAGACTTAAGCACAGGATTAATGTCATACTGATTAATCTGATTACTCTCATTTTTTCTCCTCATCATTTTTCTCTGTATTCATTTTGTAAAAAATTCCCCTGTCTTCTTTTTTTTCACAAATAATTCCCTGTTCGGTTAAATAGCGCAAGTATTTGATAACGGTATTGACATGAAGATCCATAACACTCATAATCTCTTTTAGAGTACATGGACGTCTTTTGATTAGTTCTGTTATGTCATCAATCTGAGTATAAACATGAACAGGAGCGTCTTTTGATATACTGATTTTGGCAATAATCTCCACAGGTAATGGCTCAAATAATGCCTTGACGCGTAATAGATTTTCTTTGCTACTGGCCGTTACCCATTCTTCTGTCCCTGGTCTGTCAAGGGTGTTTAACTGAATTTTATCTGGCTGAATTTTTCTGCAGGCTTCTTTGAGCAGGCTTAGTTCGGCTTCAGTATCATTCAATCCTTCTATGATAAATATCTCCAGGAATATCTTTCCTTTAAAAATTTTTCTGAATTCAATCAATCCATTAACCAATTCAGCTGCTTTTAAATCTGGATGATGACGGTTGATTTTATCAAAAATAGGTTCACTCACAGCATCCAGAGAAGGTAAAATTAAATCAACCTCTTTGACATTATTTCTGATATTTTCATCGGAGAGTAAAGTACTGTTTGTGATTAAGGCTAAAGGATATTGAGGATAGTGTGATTTGATATATTGAATCACTTTTTCAATTTCAGCGTGTAGTGTCGGTTCACCGGCACCTGAAAATGTTATGTAATTTAATTTTGGCTGGCTGGCTAAATAGTCATCCAGCTCTTCCAGGATTTCATTGATGGGGATGTAGTTGCTTCTGTCGAGGGTTAAATGATTCGTTCTGCCTACTTCGCAATAAACACAATCCAGAGAACACACTTTATAAGGAATCAAATCAATTCCGAGAGACAATCCCAGTCTTCTGGACAGAACTGGCCCAAACAGATGTTTGTATTTCATAATTTTTTACTGTAGCATCTGATCAACAAATGCATTTGCCTTTTCTATTTCTTCATTTACTTCATCGCTAATGGTATTAAAATCGAGTTTCTTTAATTTATTCAGGCGATTCCAGGCGAAGGAGGAAGGTATTTCTTTAAAAATTCTTTCATGTCTTACCGGATTGACATAGAAATTGGATATTGTGTTCACAATATTAACAAGGCAACAGAGTTCAATATTATCTTGAGCTTTTTCTGGTCTGTGATGATATAGTATAGCTGCCTGAATATGGCCAGGGATTTTCCAGCGGTCAGCAAGCCAGTAACCCAATTCCATGTGGGTAGCGCCTAATACTTTTTGTTCAATTTCATATTCCTGATCCTGAGGGAAAAGTTCCATATACTTACGAATATTGACAAATTCAGGATGGAAATACTGATCAAGTATGATCTTCCCAATATCATGGATTAAACCAGCAGTAAACTCTTCTCCATGAAATGGAATCCCTAGCTTTCTGGATAACCATCTGGAAAGGTGGGCCGTGTAAATTGAATGTTTCCAAAATGCACTGTGATCAAAAAGTTTTTCGCCTTCAGTGTCGAATACTTTAATTAAAGAAACACCGATCACGATATTGGTTATTTCATTAACTCCTAAGATGACCAGAGCGGTTCTTAAAGTATCTACTCTGTTTCTGATACCATAGTATGCAGAATTTGCTATCTTTAATACACGTGCTGTGATGGATTGATCATTGTTCATGAGTTCACTGATTTGGCTCATAGAAGTGTTTGAATTACCTAAGATTCTGATTAGTTCAGATGCTACGATTGGCAGAGTAGGTAAATTGTCTATTCTTGCAAGGACAGCCTGAATCTCATTTATTGTTTTTGGCATATTAACCTCTTGATTTAATCTATGCTACTTTTTTCTTTTAAACTATTTTTTATAGTTAAAGCCTGTTGAATTATATTATGATCATTGTCTGATATGGAAAGAACCCGCTGAGGAAAGGGGATTTCAATATTTTCTGCTTGAAATCTTTCAAATAAGTCCATTTTTAAACTGTTTGAGCAATCAATAAAATTCTCTTTTGTTGCCCAAACACCAATTTTAAAGTTGATGGATGAATCCCCAAAATTTACTATTGTAACCAGAGGGTAAGGTTCTTTTAACGCTAAATGATTGTCATTTATAACTTCTTTAATTACTTTTTCAACATGTCTAAGATTGGAATGATAAGCCACTCTAATTTCAAAATCAGTTCGTCTGATTGGGAATTTACTGATATTAGTGAGCTCTGATTTAATTAGATTTTCATTAGGAATTCTAATGTATTGATTATCAAAAGTTCTGAGTTTAACTGAAAGCAAGTCGATTGAAAGTACAATCCCAGTTGTACCCCCAATTTTGATAATATCACCCACAGAAAATGATTTTTCAGATATCATAAACATTCCACTGATCAGATTAGAAAAACTGGTTTGAGAAGCAAAACCGATTGCCACACCAAAAATACCAGCAGCACCTAAAAGTGCAGAGAGCTTGAATCCGAGTTGATTAAGAGCAGAAACCACTAATATAACGAGAAGTGTGTACCATATAAATCTTTCTGCTACCATTTCGCTTTGCGGATTTAAGTATTTACCTAAAAACTTCATGATGATTTTATTAAGTAGTTTAATCAGAGGAAAGCCAATCACTAAGATGAGTAAAAATCTCACTAATAAAGTGATTCTTTCAGGAGTAATCCAATTATAGATTTGAAGATTATTCATAATATCCATATATCCCTCAACTGATAAACGAACGGAAATTACTGATTCGTTTAATTAATCTGCTTTGCTGTCTGATATCTTCTCTTGGA
>JAGOCT010000298.1 GCA_017998585.1 Candidatus Cloacimonadota bacterium
TTCAGGACGGTTTGTTAAGTCCTCCGGTTTATACAAGACCTGCAGATCATAATGGATGGAAAGTGCCTGATGTCCTGCTTTCGGGCAATGATAAACTCATCAATGAATGGAGGGCATCGGCCTCACTTGAAATCACAGAAAGAATACGCCCTGATTTACTGGATGATATGTAATTATCCTCTCTTGCAAATCGAATTGAATTCACAATATACACATTTCTTAACGTCTCTGGCCTGAGAGAAGGGTACTTCTGCATTAAAAATTTCAACGATAAGATTTTCAAGCTTTTCTATAAATTCCGTTTCATATTCCTGTATAGTCAAATCGCTGTTATTGAATTTAAACTGAGGCTTAAAGTCTTTAGTAAAAATTGAAGTTGCACCATAAACACAGGGTTGAATAACTTTTTGACAATCAGTGCTTTTCATGTAAGAGTAGGAATAAATCATAGTCTGAAAACAAGCTGAATTGCCATCCTTTTCTGCAAATAAAATATCAAATTTCTTGATTTCACTATCCGATTTACCGGTTTTGTAATCTATCACTCTAATAACAGAATCAACTTCATCAATTCTGTCTATTTTTCCTCCAACAGAAACTTTGTATTCAACTCCATCTTTGCTGATTTTCAAATCAGTATAATGACTTTCTTCAATGCCCAGCAATTTAACGGGAGCTATCTTTTTATCATATTCGATTATCTTAATAATGTACTTTCTAATGATCTCGAACATTAAAAGATTTTCTCCCTTCAGGACAAAATTATTATCCTTAAACAACTCTTTTCCAATTGCTTCAGTTATGCTTCGGTCGATTAAGGATTTATCATTGAGAATTCTTTCAAGATCAGATGTTGATGCTTCCCTGCCAAGGAATGGTTTGTAAAGAATTTCCATGGTAGTGTGGGCAATTCTTCCAAAAAGCATATTATTGATTTCATCTTCAATTTCATCTTCAACTCTAAGGTTTTCAATATATCTGAAATAAAATTTCAGTTTGCAGGAAATGTATGCATTCAGGGCAGTTGGAGAAATATTATTGCTTGTCATATAACTGATTACAGCATTAACAACCTTTTCATTCTTTTTTATTGAAATTGGTAGTTCCTGATATGAATTACAATTAAAGACTGCATTATACTCGTTTATATTAAGGTTTTTGTTTTCATATTTCATTTGATTCAAATACCGGCTTGCTTCTCCGGTAGAAAGGCCTTCAGTTCTTGAATCATAAACCATTGTAACTTTCTTTGCCCGTTGAATCAGTCTGTAGAAATAATACGAATACATGGCATTTTTCTGATCTGATACAGGCATGCCGAAACCTTTTCTCAAAGAAAACGGAATCAGGGAGTTTTGAGAAGCTTTTCCGGGTAATTTATCATCATTGAAAGAAAGGAGGATTATATTGTCAAAATCAAGGCAGCGGGTTTCCAGAAAACCCATGATTTGAAGTCCTTTCAGGGGTTCACCCTCAAACGGGATAGTCAGTCGTTCTATCTTTCTTATCAACAAATGATAAATGAGCTGTCGTGAAATAGTATCATTTTCAGCAACCTTTAACACTGAATCGAAGAATGAGCTTATAGAATTATTTACCTGATATATAACCTCTTTAGCAATTGTCTGATCTTCATTGAGTGATGAAAAAATAAAAAGTAAAATATTTCTGAAATAATCTTTCATTTCATTAATTCCTGCCGGCAAAGAAAAGAGCAGGTTCAGAAAGTCATTATCCCTGAAATCCTTATCTGATAAATACAGTTTATAATTCTTTCTGATATTATTGTTGAAAGATGAAATAAAATCGTGCCCAAGACAATTCATTATTAAAGAATTATTCAGGATCATCCTTACACTCCTGTGGTAGAAAACGTTTACATTTTCATTATTCTTCACAGAATTTTTATCGATATCAATCAGTGACCTTATAAGTCCGAATACAGGATGGTTACGAACGGGAAAACCCATTGTAATATTTAATTCACCAATATTTGACGGGAAGTTATTTAATAAAGGCAGCAACAAAGTTTCATCGCAAAGGACAATGGCCGAGCTGTCAAACTGAGTATGATCAGTTCCTTCAAATTCATTGTACCATTTAGAGATAAGTGAAGCCTGACCTGAAAAGCCCGGTACAGAAATGAGATTCATTTCTTCAATCTTACTGAAATTATTGGAACTATATATGAAGTCGGCCGGCATTGGAAACTCCTTCAGATTATACTTCAGGAAAAGGGATGCCTCATGATACTCTTTCGATAAATAATAATCGTCATAATCCCAGAAAAAGGAAGTATTATAATTCGTTTTCAGGTATTTAAACAAAGCAAGCTCACATTTATTAAGAGCATTGAATCCAATCAGAACATAGTTTTTGAATTTTAATTCAGGAGAATCGGCAAGCTTAGCTGCCATTTCCCTGTATTGCATGCCTTCGTAGGATAAACCTTGATTAAGAAGTTTCTCTCTGAATTTCAAATATATCTCATATAATTTGGACCATAGACTTATAAAGTTTTCCTTATTTTCTGAGCTTTTACTCTTAATTATATTGCCCCAAAAAGAAGACAAATATGATAATTGTTCCTCGTTAAGAAACTCGAATCCATAATCAATTTCCTTCAGGGAATCGATGTTTTTAAAAAGTTTGCCTGCATCAACGAGGTACTTATCAATATCGTTGAAATCGCGCAGGATCATTTCCCCTTTAAAATAAAAATCATCAAGCGACTCATCGGTTTTTAAAGCTTCACGATAAATCTGCCAAAGCCCTATAATCAAAGAAAAATCATCTTCTTTACTGAGGCCTGAGATTTCTTCAACAAGCTCAGAAATAGTAGTAATTCCGGGAGAAAACAAAGGTTTTTTAGTTAGCCGGCTTAAATACTTTTGAAAAAATAAGCCTGAACGGCGGTTAGGGAAAACGATTACGGTCTTAGAAAAATCACCATTAGACTTTTCCAATAAATATCCGGCTGCTTGTTCAAGAAACTTTTCCATAATGGATTAGAAATATCAGTTTGAAAATTAATTTTTTTTATTTGAAGCAAGGCATAAAATTGAAATAAAAAGAAAAATATCCAATATATGACAATAAAAGTCAAAAATAAGAGTAGTCATCAAAAAAAAAGTCTGTTTTTTAGTAAAAATTTATTGCTGAATAACAAGCATATATTCATTCAAACCCTTTCCGAAAACGTTTGCATTGATATTTTTATTGAATTTTTATTAATATTTTTTCTATTATTTCAAAAAATATATTCTATATTAGCTCTCCGAAAATTTACTTATGAAAATGCACATAAACACCTAAACACAATAATTTTCCTTTTCTCTTTAAACCATCATCTATTTTCTGATCTAACTAAACTATGAACAGCCGGGTTATCAAAAGATAACCCGCTTTTTTTTATGTACATCCATCATTAAAATAATTATAACATTCCCGGTCAGTATGAACTTCGAATTCACCGTCATTGCGAGTCACTGCCCAATGAAATTAGGAACAATGTGGATATGACAAGGAGTAAATCTTCTATTGGCAGAAAACTGATGATTAGTAGAATAGATTCCTCACTACACTACGTTTCGTTCGGAATGACCCTCAT
>JAGOCT010000299.1 GCA_017998585.1 Candidatus Cloacimonadota bacterium
AAATCGTTCAGTTATCTTATGCAAAAATTAACTTAAATCATTTCTTATCACAGATCATTCCTATGATTGAACAGAAAAAGTATAAAGAAGCTGCTGAATATGCAAAAAAAACAAGAGGACCTGTCGCTATTGTTTGCCATGCTGGTCTTCTTAAAGCAGATATGGGAACCGAAGCCCTTGAAACTGCAATTGAAAATTCATCTACTGTAGAAATGGCTTTTCTTGAAAAAGGTTTCATTCATATTAATACAACTATCAACTTAGCGCCTATGTTTGGTTTCTTTGGTACCATCCTTGGTATGATCCAGGCATTCGACTCTATCGCTAAAGCGGGTGAAGTTGATCCTACTATCGTTGCTGACGGTATTAAAGTTGCGTTGATTACAACACTTGCCGGACTTGCGATTGCTATCCCGGTACAGTTTATAAACAATGTATTATTAACCATGGTTGACGGCTTAGTGATCGATATGCAAAGAGCTGCTGACAAAATCGTAGAAACTTATGTTGAGAAGAAATAAGGGGGACTAATGCTACGTCCCAAAAAAAAGAGAGTATTGGGTGGAATTCCAACAGCATCAATGTCTGATGTGGCGTTTCTCTTACTGATCTTCTTTTTATCAACTACCAAATTTGATATGAAGTACGGGCTTGGATTAGTACTCCCTGCTCCTACAACAGAAGAAACAGTTAAAGTGAAATTGAAGGATAATAATTTGACTAAGATTATGATCAACAAAGATGGACAGGTTGCTGTAAATGAGCAGATTGTTCCTGTTGAACAATTACGTGATAAAATAACTTTAATGGTCAAAAATAATCCTGACATGGTAATCATGCTGAAAACGGACAGACAAAGTAATTATAATAATATGATTAATGTGCTTGACCAGTTAAGACTGGCTGGCGCAGAAAAAATCAATTTATCAACCAATTAGGAGTAAAAATGGCAAAGATAAAAAAATCTCCAAGACCTCAGGCTGAAATACCAACAGCATCAATGTCCGATATTGCCTTCTTGCTCTTAATATTCTTTATCGTATCCACTGTCTTTGTTAAAGGTAAAGTTATAAAAGTAGCAATGCCCAAAGCAGAGAGTATTGATAAAATTCCCCGCTCCCATGCAGCAACTTTATATGTTGATCGGGCAGGGAATATTACTGTTGATGATTATTCCATACAGATACCTCAGGTTGAAGTTGTAATGATAAAAAAATTACAACAAGATTTTAACCTGATTACTTGTTTCAGAACTGATAAAGATACCAGTTATGGTGTAATGGCAGATATCATGAATCAATTAAGAAAAGCGAATGCGCTTCGTGTTTCATTCGAAGCGAAGAGAAAAAGGTAGGTCTTTATGGATATGCAATTTATTGACTGGAAAGATATTGCCAGTAGTTATTACGATAAGTGTTTATCTTTAACTATACTGTTAATGCTTTTTACCTTTATCGTTTTTCCGAATTTTGAAACCAAGGTTATCAAGGCGAAAGAAAAAGTTTTAGAAACAGTGGAAGTGCTTGATGAAATTCAAGAGAAAATAGAACAACCACAAGAAGTGGCTAAGCCTATCGTTAATATTGAAATTGTTGAAGGTGCTGAAGCGGATGACGAAAGTATTGAAGAAATTACTACCATTGAAAAGTCCATTCTTCAACCTGAAGTTGCAATTGCACCACCTACCCAGGAAGAGGGTAAAACTTCTAAATTTGTAATTTATGAAGAACCACCCGTGTTTACAGTTCAAGTTCAGGCGGAATATCCTGCATTTGCTAAAAAAAGTAAGATTCAGGGTACCGTTATACTTGATGTAGAAATTTTAGCTAATGGTACCGTTGGTGCTGTTGAAGTTAAAAAGTCATTGCTTCCAGGACCTGGTGGCTTAGATGAAGCTGCTATCGCCTCAATCAAGAAAAGTAAATTCCAGCCTGCAAAAAACGCAGGAAAACCTGTGGCTGTTTGGGTTACTCTTCCTATCGTATTTAGTTTAAGTAAATAAAAAAGTGGAGGAATAGAATATGAAATTGTCCAGAACAACAATTTTAGTCATCACACTTGTGATGTTGTTGTCAACTGGTTTACTTCATGCAGCGAAAGCGGTTCCTACCGGTCCTTCGAAAAAGCTTGACTTAACGAAGTTCCACAATGTAGGAAACATTTGGTTGCGTGTGAGTAACTACGGTTTCTTCGGCTCTGGTGATGATATTACACCACCATGGCCTTCACTGGAATATCCTGGTGGTAGTGGTGTTGACTATCTCTATCAGGGTGCTCTTTGGTTTGGTGCCAAAAAATTTAGAAAAAACGCTGAAGGTAAAAGATATTACTGGAAAGATTGGGATGGCGTTGCATTGTTAACCTCTTCAAACAATGGTTTGATATTAGAGGGTGACTCCGCATGGGTTAGTTCGATGATTCCTGTAGTTGATACTTTAGTCACTGTTGGTTTTGATGGTGATGCCGATTTATATGAATTCCTTCCAGCATACAATCCAATTGAATTTGCTCAACCTGGATACACAATATATAACCCAGAAGATCAGGTCGCAACAGCATCTATCCGTACCCAACGCCGTGGTATTGATGATGACGGTGATGGCTGGATTGATGAAGATCCCGTTGGTTTTGCTTTCCCATTCAGAAAATCTACAGAATTACCTGCTCCATTTGCTTCATTTGGTAGTGATGTCAGTACAGGTTATTTACACGATATTACCGGTTCTCCAAATGTGATCACAGAAAATCTTGCCATCTGGTTTCCTCTTGGTTTTACAGATTTGAGTGTTGTTGGAGATGGTCATTATAATTTTGCATTGGCAAAAGATGATGATAATGACGGACTTCGTGACGAAGACGGTGCTCCTGTTTCTGAACAGGATTATATTTCTTATTATTATGACTACAGTCCATTCGGTTTCAGTGGTCAGAGAGATTTTGGTGGTAGAGCTTCTTCAAATGAACACGTTGCATTAAATGTACGTGTGAGACAGATGAGCTACCAATGGTCTTATGAATTTATTAAAAATCTTGCTTATGTTGAATTCAATGTGACCAATATGAACCCAAGAGATACATTATATGACTGTGCAATGGGTATTTATATGGACTCTGACGTAGGACCTCAGGCTTGGGGTAGTGACAAAGCGAAAGATGACAAATCAGGTTATGTCAGTGGTAAAGGTGCTGAATTTGCCTTTACATTCGATGCTGATTTCGATGCTGGTCAAAGTCCAGGATATGTTGGTTCACGTGTTTGTACACCAGACCCTGAAAAATTAGAATTCGCTTGCTGGTTCTGGGAAGTGGGTGATGGTCCTGAAGATGGAAAACCATTACAATACTGGAACTTAACCGGAAAAACTGCCAATGAAAAATACTGGCTTTTAACTGGTAGAAATCCTAATACTTCAAAATTCACTGCTTTAAGATATTCTCCTCAGGCAGAAGGTGAAAGTACTACTTATATCCAGGATGAACCAAAAGATACCCGTTATTTATTTGCTTTCTACGGAAATCAGACTGGTATTGCGACTCCTGCAGATTCTGCAAGCTGGAACTTAGCGCCAAAGAAAACAATGAAAATTGTGATTGCT
>JAGOCT010000300.1 GCA_017998585.1 Candidatus Cloacimonadota bacterium
GGTATCAGAAGTTTAAAATATATGATTGGAGAGGTGGGGGCAGAGCCAGCGGGCGAGAAACCATATCCAGGGTAATCGCTGGAGAAATGCTTGATGAACTGATTAAGCCTATGGATATATATTCATACCCTGTTCGTATAGGTTCTTTTGAAATTAAAACCATCAATAGAGAATTTATGGCAGATAATCAGCTTAAATGGCCTGATTCTGAGAATTATGATGCCTTGTGCGCTTATTTGGATAGTATCAAATCAGAGAAAGACAGTATTGGTGCAATCGTTCAGTGTGAGATAAAACATGTCAGATCAGGCTTGGGTGACCCTGTTTTTGAGAAACTGGAAGCCAATATTGCCAAAGCCGTGATGTCTATTGGCGGTGTAAAGGGAATTGAATTTGGTAATGGTTTTCAACTTGCATACATGAAGGGATCTGAAAGTAATGATCAGATCAGTAAAGATGGATTTGAAAGCAATCATCAGGGAGGAATCTCCGGAGGGGTTTCTAATAGCCAAGATATTCTATTTAGAGTAGCAGTCAAAGCCGTTCCTTCAATTGGAAAGCGCCAAAAAACCATTGATATACAGGGGAATGAAAAAGAGATTGAGATTGAGGGCAGGCATGATGTATGCTTGATTCCAAGAATTTTACCGGTGATAGAAGCGATGGTAAAACTTTGTCTGGCTGATGCGGTTGCCTATCAGAATCTCATTGAAGAAAAATCAATGAATTTGTTAGATTATCGTGAAGCGATTGATAAGATCGATGAAGATATATTGATAGCATTATACAGAAGGATGAAGATAAGTGAAGCAATCGGACGATATAAAACCGAAAACCATTTAGACGTGTTTAATTCGGAAAGAGAAACTCAGCTATTTGACAATTTATGTAAAAAGGCAGATATGATTGGGTTGGATTCATTGTTTGTAAAACAGCTTTGGGAAGGAATTGTCGATGAGTCTAAGAAAAGGCAGTGATGTTAACCCTAATGTCGTATCCCATATATGATAGGTATATAAAGCATGATACTTGTCGTTTGAAAGCTTACTTTGTTTTTGAGGAGAAAATGATATGAGTATAATCGTAGTGAGTATTCCAGCTGATCTGGATATCAAAGAAATAGATTTAAAAGAGAATGAATGGATAGAATACAGACTGGATATACAGGAAAAAGTTGGAAGGACAGAGCATATACCGCTAAATGATAAAAGTATTTTGACCTGGAGAATGGATTCTTCAGATACAATTGCCTATCAGGAAAAAATAAGATTGTTTCACGAAAGAGTAAAGCAATCTAATTGTATGGTTGATGTAGAGCTTGAAAACTATGAAGATTTTGAAGATTTATCAGATAATATGATTTTATCTGTACATTTTGATGATTTTGATGAAGAAAAAATTGTTGAGACACTCAATCTTTTTGAAAAAAAAATCCCTATATATTGCAAATTAGTTGTTAAAGCAGATACCTATAAGCAGATAATACGCTTAAGAGAACTAACCAGAAGTTTTTCGGGTGCACTTTTTACCTTATCAACAGGGAAATTGTCCTATTTTTCTCGTTTAATGAGCTGGTATATCAATTCAATTGGTACTTATGTCGGTTTGGAAGGGCATTTAACGGCTGAAAACCAAATCAGCAGAGAGTTTTTCTATATGACAAAAGGTCATATCATTAATGATAAGACTCTGATTGGCGGATTGCTGGGGGGTAGTCAGATTTATAAATCAATAGGTTTAAAATTTTACAACAGTTGGTTGGGGTGTATAGAGAAGGATGCCGCTTAGATACCGCTTTTTGCTGAAGATATAGAAGATTTTATTTATTTCGTAATGAATTCAGGTGTACGTTTTTATGGTTTTTCTATTACAATGCCATTCAAATATATGCCTGGTAGAAGGTATCCCGTTAATTTTTATAATTTACCCTTTAAACAGTACTGTAATACAGATGTGATTGCCTTTCATGAAGGATTTAAGAAACTAATGATTGAAAAACATCATCGTGTTGTTATCGTAGGAACAGGAGCTACTGCAGAAAGTGCTCTGATCGCACTTTCTGAAAACGAACATCAAATGAGTCAGGTAAAAATATTTGGCAGAAACAAGATACGTATTGGGCAATTAAAGTTTGAATACAAAGTCGAAGCTGTTGAAAAAAATCAGAAACATTTTGACCTTTTAATCAATTGTACGCCATTAGGATTTAATGGAGAAAATGTGAAAGATTACATCGGTGATATTTCATACGATAAAGTGATTGATCTGCCTTATGTCATACAAAATAAAACACCGTTGGTTCAATCTGTCGATGAAGAAAACTGTTTTGATGGTATCGAATTTTGGTTTGCTCAATCAAGATCTCAGATGGAAATGTTTTCTGTGCCAATCAGAAGACTTAAAAATGTCTTGACATAATCATTATAAATCACTAAATTGTTAAACAGAAAATGGAGGAAAAATGAATAAATTATTGAAAATAGCATTGGTATTGGCTGTTTGTTTTACGATGATATCATGCCAGAAAAAAGCAAAAAAAGTGTTGTATGTTTTCAATTGGACAGATTATATTGCACCTGAATTGATTCAAGAATTTGAAAAACAGTATGATTGTAAGATCAACTATGATACTTATAATTCCAATGAAAATATGCTGACAAAAATGATGACTTCACAGGCACGATATGATATTATTGTCCCTAGTGGTGACCATGTGTCTATTTTAGCTCAAAAAGGATTACTTGAACCTATTGATAAAACAAAGTTAAAAAACTATTCTAATTTGAATCCGGCTATTATCCAGAAAGCACAACAGTTTGATGCCGGCAATCAGTATTCAGTACCGTATTTTTGGGGAACCTGCGGTTTAATCTATAACAAGAAATATATGACAGAAGCAGAAATGCAGGATGTTTCATGGCAAATAATCGGAGATAAACGCTTTGAAGGTAAAAAGAATATTACCATGTTGGATGATGCACGGGAAGTTTTGGGTGTTTCTTTAATTGCAAATGGATTTGAACCTAATAATCTTTCAGCAGAAAGCCTTGATAAAGCCTATAAAACACTTTTAACATGGGATAAAAACATATCACAATATGATTCAGATAGTTTTAAAAATGAAGTTCAGGATGGCACTATCTGGTTTGGTCAGGCATATAATGGAGATGCACTTCAAGTGATGCAGGAAAATCCAAATGTTGGTTTTGCTTTACCACGAGAAGGTTCTACTTTATGGATAGATTTTCTGGTCATACCAAAGAATTCTGAAAATAAAGAGCTAGCTCATCAATTTATTGATTTTCTTTTATCAGCATCAGCTGCAAAAGACAATGCACTTTTTGTTCAGTATGCAAGCCCTAATCAGGCCGCTTTTGAACTTTTACCTGAAGAGATTCGCCTGAATAAGAATATCTATCCGGATAATGAATATCTGGAGAAATGTTTCTTATTGCTCAATGTAGGGGAAGAAGTCTTAAAAGTGGATTAAATCTGGCAGGAAATCCGAAATAATTAATGGTTCAATTTAATCAGATTAATGATTATATAACGGTTGCTCAGGCATCCACTCTGAAGG
>JAGOCT010000301.1 GCA_017998585.1 Candidatus Cloacimonadota bacterium
TACCATAAGTTATGATAAATTAAATCTAAATCAAAAAGAATATCTTAATCAACTAATAACTGAAATGAAAAAAAGAGGCCATCTATTCTTTTCTAGAATTAAACTCTATCCAGATCGTCTTGTAAAAATAAAAACCTATTATGAAGATTTATCAGTCGTAAAAAGAATGAGATTAATTCCAGTTTTACAAATATTGGGTCTTCTAATGTTAATGACTGGAGGCATTTATCTCTTTTTTATCATCAGTCAAAATGAAAAAGATAATCTTTGGATTGGAATGGCAAAAGAAACAGCTCATCAGTTTGGCACACCCGTTACAGCACTAATGGGATGGATAGAACTACTTAAATTAAGAACAGGAGAGCAATATCAGGATATTCTGTCTAATATGGAAATTGATCTGACGCTTCTTCAAAAAACGGCAAACAGATTTAATAAGATTAGCTCAAAACTGAGTTTTAAACCCCATGACATCACGGAACTAATCAATGAATCTGTTCGTTATTTCAGACTCAGATTACCGCATTTTAACAGTAAAATAAACATCCTCTTTATTAATCAATCAGATAATTTGTATCTGAATATTGATGCTGACCTTTTTAAGTGGTCATTAGAAAACTTGATAAAGAACTCGATTGATGCCATGAAAAATAAAGCAGGCAATATTTTTATCCAACTGAGTTACAGTAAGAAGAAGATTCATATCATCGTCATGGACGAGGGATGTGGAATCCCTAAAAATATATCGTGGAAACAAATATTTGAACCAGGAGTTACTTCTAAAAACAGAGGTTGGGGACTTGGTTTAAGCTTAACCAAAAGGATTGTGGAAGATTATTTCAAAGGCAGTATTAAAGTGCTTCGTTCTGTTCCAAATGATGGATGTGTTATTGAAATCTGCCTGCCGGAGAATCTGATTTGCAAAGAAAGTAAAACATCATAAATAACTGGAGTCAAAAATGATAGTCATTAGTCAGAATCAGATGAAAAAACTTGATGAGTCCTGCATGAAGATGTTGCAAATGTCTTCGGAAATGCTTATGGAAATAGCCGGTAAAGCCTGTGCTGATCGTATAAAAAGCATTTACGAAGCAAAATTTTTACACAAACCGATATATGTTATCTGCGGTCATGGGAATAACGGTGGTGATGGCTTTGTCATTGCACGCTGGTTAAAACATTATGGCTTTATTCCACAAATCCTGCTGATTGGAAACCCAAATAAATTTACAACTGAAACTCTGATAAATTATACTAGATGCAAGACGCTGAATATTTCAATCAGTCCTGTAACGAAAACTGATCATATCGATTCGACTGACTTTTGCCATTCTATATGTATTGATGCTGTATTTGGTAATGGTTTTAATGGCAATTTACCCGAACTCCATAAAAGCCTGTTTAAAAAAATTAATCTAAACGCCACTTATAAGATTGCCATTGATATTCCTTCAGGACTTTCAGCAGAAACAGGATCAGCAGATTGTGACTGTTTTCAGGCAAACATAACATTGTGTATCGCCTTTTTAAAATATGGACACTTGATTCATCAGGGCAAACAATACTGTGGTATGATTGAATTAATTGATATTGGAATACCAAAGGATTTATTATATAATGATTTTCAGAGAGTCAATCTGATTACCAAAGATAAAATCGAGTATCCTACCCGTTTTAAAATCAGTCATAAAGGAAATTACGGCAGAATCGCCATTATTGCAGGGTCTGAAGATTACAGTGGGGCAGCAATAATCGCTTCTTTAGCAGCACTTAAAGCAGGTGGAGGCTTGATTTATCTCTATTCCTCCTCCAAAATGAAAGGTCATTATGACAGTTCTCTGATTGAGGTGATTAAAAGAACCATCCCTGAATCTGATCTCTTACCAGATCAGGAAATACTCTTTGAGCAGTTAATGGAAATGGACAGTATTTTGATTGGACCAGGTATAGGGATTAGTGAATACAGTACAAAACTTACAGAAACAGTCATTAAACTGTCTGAATTTAAACCAGTTATAATGGATGCCGACGCATTAAATATCATTGCTAAAAACAAGGAATTCTTGAGTAATTGTACCGGCAAAAATATCCTATTCACTCCTCATATCGCTGAGTTTTCCAGATTATGTCAAAAGGATATCAATCAGGTTTTAAACAACCAGATTCAGGAATTGGAAGAATTTACCAATCAATATGAGATACCGCTTATTCTTAAATCATCTGTGAGTATCTGCTCATACAATGGACAGGTTACTATTATTGATAAAGGAAATGACGGATTATCAACAGGTGGAAGCGGTGACGTACTTGCTGGTATTATCACTTCATTTACCGCTCAACATATTTGCAGTAAAAGAGAGTCTCATGATTTAAAGCAGATCCTCTGCCAGTCTGCGATTTCAGCATCTTTTTTAATGGGAGAGACAGCAGAACAAATCAACCAGATTTACGATACACCTGCTATTTGCCCTCAGGATATCATTCAGAACTTATTTAAAAAACAATCATAGGAGTTAAAATGGACAAGACAATTGGAATAGCTATTATAATAGCAGCGCTTATCTTTGGTACTTTTTTTTACAAAGCTCAACATAAAAAAGAATCTGTAAAAGTAGTGGGTTATGCCAGTATGCACCACCCTTCTGACATCCTTAAATGGCAGGTAACAATTGGAACTCAGGCTGGAACGAATCAGATGAAAACAGCATACAGAGACCTAAATCAGAATGTGGAATTCTTTCGTAACTTGTTAAAAGAAAACAATCTTTCTCTTAGTGAACTTACGATCAACAGTCCTTTTTCTTATCCTGTTTACGATCAGTCAGGGCTTATCAAATCGTACAATATTGAACAAAACCTGGTTTATACGGTTAAAGATACCACTCTGTTTCAAGTGATTGAAAATCTGAATAACAACCCTGAAGGGCTTTATGCCAAAGGTCTATTATTACGAAACTCACAGATTCAATACTTCATTTCGGAATTACCAAAGTTGAAACATAACATCATTGCAGAAGCGACAAAAGATGCAAAACAGCGAGCGGAAGAAGTAGCAAAAAGTTCTAAAGATAAGGTTGGAAAACTACTTAATGCCCGTGTGGGAGTCTTTCAGATAACAGAACCTTACTCTACTGAAGTACAGGCTTATGGGGTTTATAATGTATCCACAAAACAGAAGCAAATATCTGTAACTGTTACTGCTGAATACGAACTAAAATAAAGTATTAAGTTAAGCGGAGGCTAAGCCTCCGCTTTTTACTTTTCTAAGAATATAGTAACCGGTCCATCGTTTAACAGAGCGATTTTCATATCTCCGCCAAACACACCTAATTTAGGCTCAAAACCAAGTGTTTTTAGCTTACCGGCAAATTTCAAATACATTTCTTCGGCAAAATCCGGTTTCGCTGATTGGATAAAATCCGGTCTTCTGCCTCTTTCACAATTAGCATACAAAGTGAACTGTGAAACCAGTAATATCTCTCCCTCAATATCTTTAAGAGACAGATTCATTTTGCCCTGTTCATCTTCAAATATCCTCAAATCCACTATCTTTCC
>JAGOCT010000302.1 GCA_017998585.1 Candidatus Cloacimonadota bacterium
GTTCTTAATGCAGCTTCCATTACACCACCTGATGCACCAAAAATTGTACCTGCACCAGTATATTCACCAAGCGGATTATCAACTGTACCAGCAGGTAGATTAACAAAATCAATACCTCTCATTTTTATCATTCTTGCCAGTTCTCTGGTAGTAATGGTTACATCGACATCTTTATAACCAGAAGCATACATATCTTCAAGTCTTTCAATTTCATATTTTTTAGCGGTACATGGCATGACTGAAACAAGGAATATCTTCTCAGGTGCAACATTCATTTTTTGCGCCCAATAAGTTTTTGTCATTGTTCCAACCATTTGATGAGGAGATTTTGCGGTGGAGAAATGAGGAATCAAATCATCATAGAATTTTTCCATGTAATCAACCCATGATGGACAACAAGAAGTAATTAAAGGTAATTCTTCTGGCTTATGGGTTAATATATGAGCCAATTCTGTTGCTTCTTCCATAATAGTCAAATCAGCACCAAAGTTTGTATCAAAGACATAATTAAAACCTAATCTTCTCAAGGCAGTGTACATCTTACCAACAACGTTTGTTCCGACAGGTAAACCAAATTCTTCACCAAGAGCCACTCTGACAGCTGGTGCTTCCTGAACGACACAGATTTTATCAGGATCATCTAAAGCTGCCCAAACAGCATCTGAATCATCTGCTTCATAGATAGCTGCTACAGGACAGTAAGTTGAACACTGACCACATTTCACACATTCAGAACTTTCAAGCGGTCTTTTAAAGCTAGGTGCGACGATTGTATCAAATCCTCTGTTTACATATTGAATCGCATGTACACCCTGAATATCATTACAAGCTGTTATACATCTGCCACACTGAATACAGTAAGCCGGATCCATAGTGATAGAAGGGGATGATGTATCTTTTTTCAGATGAGATCTGTCCAATTGTTCACCAGGAAGATCTTGTACCCCTAATTGCTGTGATAACTTTTGAAGCTCACAACGACCATTTTTTACGCACACAGGGCAATTATTTGGATGACTGAGCAGGATGATTTTTAACGCATTTTTTCGAAGATCCATCAGAACCTTTGTATCTGTAACAATTTTCATATTAGGTTCTACAGGTGTCGAGCAGGCTCTTACAAATCTACCATTGGCTTCAACCATACAGATTCCGCAACCTGACGAAGGTTCAAGATCCTGATGATAACATAAAGTTGGGACGAAATAACCGGCTTTTGTACATGCATGAAGAATTTTTGTCTCATGATGTACTTCAACTGGGACGTTATTAACATAAACAGTTACCATAATGACTCCTTTTATTAGTTTCTTTCGGTTTTTAACACAGCTAAAAATGCTTCCTGAGGGATTTGAACATTGCCTATCTCGCGCATTCTTTTTTTACCCTCTTTCTGTTTTTCCAGCAATTTCTTCTTACGTGTGATATCTCCTCCATAGCACTTCGCTAACACATTCTTTCTTAATGCGTTGATTGTACTACGGGCAATAATTTTTGCTCCAATACTCGCCTGCAATGCGATTTTAAATAAGTGTTGTGGAATCACATCCTTTAAGGTATCTGTTACACTCTTACCCCATTCAAAGGATTTATCCCTGTGACACATGAAAGACATTGCATCGACCTTTTCAGCATTAATTAAAATATCCACTTTAACAATTTCTGATTTCCTGTACTCCTTAAATGAATAATCCAGTGACGCATAACCGCGACTTACAGATTTAAGTTTATCATAAAAATCGAACACTATTTCTATTAAGGGTATTTCATAATGTAATGCCACTCTTTTGGGGTCAATATATTGCATATCTTTTTGAATACCACGTCTGTCCTGACATAGTTTCATAATATTGCCAACATAATCTGTTGGCACAATGATTTCTGTGTTCATCACAGGTTCTCTGATATAATCTATTTTTACTGGATCAGGTAATTCAACCGGATTATTACAGATGATCATTGTCCCATCATTCATATAAACTTCAAAGCTCACCGATGGTGTAGTAGTCAGTACAGATATACTATACTCTCTCCAAAGTCTCTCTTTCACAATCTCTAAATGTAACATACCCAGAAAGCCACATCTAAAACCAAAACCCAATGCCAGAGAATTTTCCAGCTCATAAATTAAAGAAGAATCATTCAATTTCAGCTTTGCCATGCTGTCACGTAAATCTTCATAATCATTGCTATCCATAGGAAAAATACCAGAAAATACCATAGGTTTAGGTTCTTGATATCCTTTTAGACCTTCCGTGATTCCATTCTTAGCGGTGGTAATAGTATCGCCCACTCGTGCGTCTGATACTTCTTTGATTTTTGCGATAATATATCCAACTTCTCCTGCTTTTAAACAGCTGTTTGGTTCTAATTTTATTCCCAGATACCCAATTTCTTCAATATCATACTCCACATTGGTGGACATCAGTTTGATCTTGTCATTTTTGTTTAAAGTGCCATCATACATACGAACTAAAACAATGACACCTCTGAAAGTATCATAAAATGAATCAAATATCAAAGCCTTTACTGGTGCACCAGGATCCCCCTGAGGTGCAGGTATTTTTTCAACAACACCATCAAGTAATTCTTTCACATTCAGTCCCGTTTTAGCAGAAACCTTAAAAATACTGGCTTTATCAATACCAATAATATCCATCAGCTCATGTTCTGCATTTTCAATATCTGCTCCCGGTAAATCAATTTTATTAATGACAGGGACTATTTCCAGATCATTCTCCATTGCCAGATAAAGGTTACTCATGGTCTGTGCTTCAACTCCCTGTGAAGCATCAACCAGTAACAAAGCGCCTTCACATGAGGCGAGACTTCGGGATACTTCGTAGGAAAAATCCACATGTCCTGGGGTGTCTATCAGATTAAAAATGTAGCTTTTACCCTTATACTCATGCAACATTCTGATTGCATGAGACTTGATCGTTATTCCTTTTTCACGCTCCAAATCCATATCATCCAGGACCTGAGCTACGCCATTGGATTTATCTATCACATGAGTCTCTTCTAAAAACCGGTCAGCAAGCGTTGACTTGCCATGATCTATATGAGCTATGATACAAAAATTTCTTATAAACTCTAATTCCATTCTATTTTTTCCTCCAGAATACAAAATACAATATTTTTACTATCATGTCAATCATTTTCTTTTCAAAATACAATTCTGTTAAAAGATAGGTAAAAGTACAAAAAACAGATAAATTTACAGAAATGTTTTAAATTGTTTTTTTATTTTTGCAAACATTTTTCTTAAAAGCTAGCATAAAAAAAGATTTCTTATCATATTTCTGTTATTCAAACGTCTTTTTAAGTATTTTATATATAAATATACCTATAAACATCTTTTTTGGGTATTTCGTGTCTTTTCTTTCCTTATACCATCCTTATACTTTCCTTATCATATCCTTTAGGCTTATAAATTTTAATTTAATTAAAAAATGATGACCTCGTAAAAAAGAAAGGCTATAACTCTTTGAAAAATAAGGCAGTTATGCAAAATTAGTTCTTTACAATATTGGCC
>JAGOCT010000303.1 GCA_017998585.1 Candidatus Cloacimonadota bacterium
AATTATTACAGAAGCGAATGAAGCATTTTTCAGAGAAACAGGTTATCAACGTGATAAAGTCATCAATTATCCATTGGAACAGGTTTTTAACAACAGAATAACGCAAATGATGTCTCATTTAATAAGCAAAATATCACCTGATAATCTCATAACTCGTTTCGATTCAGATATCAACTTGCCATTAGGAATTTTATATTGGTCTATTCAACTTCAGGCATTCATGTATCATAACAAGTTAAGTAATTACTACATATCTGTTTCTGTCAATGTATCAGAGAAAAAAGAATTGACTCGCATGATCAACAGATTGAGAACAATTAGCCAGATAGGCAGAATTGGTGGATGGGAATACGATGTGAATGAGAGTCAGGTTTTCTGGACAGAGGAGATGTTTGTAATTCATGAAACAGATTATTCGTTTGTACCTGATAAAGCATCTCTAACAAAATTCTACGATCCGGATGATCAAAAAAGAATATCCCATTTATTTATGAGTTTATATCAAAATGCACTGACTGAAATGAAATCAAAACAAAAGAATTCACAAAATCAAACTTCCACACGCTTTATATCTCAAGAAAGCCTGGATTTTGTATGTCAGCTTATTACTGCAAAATCAAAAAGACTTTGGATAAGAATTGTTTGCAAGGCAATGATTTATAAAAATGGGAAAATAAAGTATTATGGAGTTGTCCAGGACGTTACAGAGCAAACACAACTTCAAAAACAACTCCAATTTGAACAAAAAAAGATCAAAGAAATCCTGGAAACACAAAAGGATTTGCTTTGCAGAAGTTTGCCTGATACAACAATTCTCTATGTTAATCAGGCTTATGCTGATTATTTCAAGACAAGTGTTGAGAAATTGATTGGAACAAAATTTATTGAATCAATCCCCCAGTTTGATCATGATTATGTCCACCAAAGCATCAGTATGATCAACTGGAAAAACCAGTTTAATGAAGTAGAACATCAGGTGATTACTTCTGATGGGTCATTACGATGGATGCAGTGGACCGATTATGGAATTTTTGATCAGTCAGGTCAATTGATAGAAATCCAGTCTAATGGACGAGATATAACAGAAAAAAAATTACTGGAATCTGAATTAAAAAAAAGAGAGTCTCTTTATCGTACCTTGCTTGATACAACCCCTCACAGTATCATCTTAATTGACTCTGAAGCTTATATCTGTTATGCGAACTACAATATCAGTAAATTACTTGAAACAAGTCATAGTTCCGTTACAGGTACTAATGTATGTAAGTGGATAAATCATTCGGTTGAGCAGGTTCGGAAAATGCTCAAAAGAATTGAAAATAAAAATAAGATTCTAATTTTTGAGGTAAAAATTCTCACTATAAGCAAAAAAGCAAAAGACTGTGAGATTTATATCTCCACAATGAAAATGCCTGATAATACTCACCAGTTTTTGATTACAATCTCAGATATTTCTGAACGAAAACAGGCTTTGAAAAACCAGTATGAGTTAGAGAGACTTCAAAACCAAAGTATGAGACTATCTACGATTAGTGCTCTTTCTGCAGGAATTACCCACGAAATCAACCAACCACTCAATGCAATGAAAATTATCGTTGATGGGCTTATCTATCTTAAAAACAGAGATTTTAACACATACGAGAGTACAGTTGATGAAAAACTCTATTTTCTTTCAGAACAAATACAGAGGATTGAATCTATCATTTTCAATATTCGGTCGATGATATATGATAAACCAGAAATATCCAGCAAGTATTTTGATATCCACAGATGTATTGAAAATGTTTTGCATATTTTTAAAAAGGACTTTGAATTATCTGATATCAAAGTACATTTTAAATCAGCGCTTAAGTATCCTCTGATTAAGTGTTATCCTATTCAGATTGAACAAATCCTGATTAATGTGATATCCAATTCCATTCATATTTTAAAAGACCATTTACCCTACGGAGAAGGAGAAATCAATCTGTTTACCAGCATTAGAAATGGAAAATTCTTTTTAAGTATTCATAACAATGGTCCTCATTTAAATCAGGATGAAAAGATAAAAATATTCGAACCATTCTACACCAACAAAAAAGACAGCAAGGGTACTGGACTTGGTTTAACAATTTGTTATCAGTTAATCAGCTCGCTTGGAGGGAATATCCAGGCCGAAAATACAGAACCTCAGGGTGTTGTATTTAAAATTAATTTACCAGAAGGTTCATAAAAAGAAGGATGTATGAAAATTGTTTTAGTAGATGATGATCATGGATGCAGAAAAAGTATCGCTATGATTTTAAAAGACTTGAATTATTCCGTAACTGATTTCTCAGATCCCCTTGAAGCATTAAAATTTATAAAGCAAAATGAAACTGCTGTTGTGCTTAGTGATATCCGTATGCCAGGAATGAATGGATTAGAATTACTGGAAGCGGTAAAAAATGACGAAGCAATTTCCGATACTGAAGTTATTTTGTTTACTGGTCAATCGGATGTAAAAGATGCCGTTAAAACGCTAAAACTCGGTGCCTATGACTATTTAACCAAACCTTTAAACTTTGAAGAGCTGGTCAGTACGATTGAAAAAGCGATTGAACTGTTTAAACTGAAAAAAGAGAATTATGATTATAAAAGTCATTTTAATCAGAAGTTGGAAGAAGCAACGGTTCATATAAAAAGTGATGTTAAAAGTCTTAAAAATATGTTATCGGAATATATGGGACTTAATCATATTGGTGTTTTTTCAAAGTCTTTAGAAAAGGTATTTGAACATGCACAAATATTACATCAAAATCCAGAAATTCCTGTATTGATTCAAGGTGAAACAGGAACGGGTAAAGAAGTGATTGCTAAGTTTATTCATTATGGAAAAAACATATCTCCAAAACCTTTTATTGCACTAAATGCAGCAACTATACCTTCAGAACTCTTTGAGAGTGAACTATTTGGTTATGAAGGAGGTGCATTTACAGGGAGCAAAAGCAAAGGGTCCAAAGGGAAATTAAGTATGGCTGAAGATGGGACGTTGTTTCTTGATGAAATCACTTCCATAAACACTCATCTTCAGGCTAAATTACTCAGAGTGATTCAGGAAAAAGAATATTTCAGTGTCGGTGGGTTAAAACCATTAACAACAAAAGCCCGATTTATTTTTGCAGCAAATGATAATATAGCCGAAAAAGTAAATAGTGAATTGTTTAGAAAAGACCTCTATTACCGGTTAAAATCAGGTTTTATTCAAATTCCACCTCTCAGAGAAAGAAAAGATGAAATCATCCCTCTTGCAGAAATGTTTTTATTTCAACTCAGTAAAGACAAAAGCAAAAAATTCAAAAGCATTCACCCTTCAGCTCAAAACCTGCTATTATCTTACCATTGG
This sequence comes from Candidatus Cloacimonadota bacterium, assembly GCA_017998585.1. The sequence goes on from JAGOCT010000303.1 coordinate 3,365, forward strand.
CCGGGTAATGTCAGAGAACTGAAGAGTACAATTGAACGAATTGTCATACTAAACAATGATTATGAGCTGAAAGACATTCATCTGAATTTTTTGTATGAAGATGATCCTGTTCAGTTCAATGATAAGTCAGAAATTATCAATATGCTGTTGACAGAC
>JAGOCT010000304.1 GCA_017998585.1 Candidatus Cloacimonadota bacterium
GCAGCACCTTTGGTGATCTTCTTCTGTGTTTCATCGATGATATCAATGCCCTGTTCTTTCAGGTCAAAGATAATATCATCAATCTTGTCTAAAAATAAGGGATTATCAGGGAGTATGTCATTAATCTGCTTGAAAGTAATGTACCCTGTTTCCTTACCGAGTATAAATAATTTTTGAATACAATCATTATAACTCAGCATGTACTCTCCTTAAAATAAAGTTTTGTGAACAACAGTGTTTGAAAGTGCCTGAATCTCTTTTTTGAGAAACAGCTTTCTTTCAAACAACTCAGCTTCGTCCGGGTTATTTGATATTTCTTCATTTATCCTTTTTATGTCTTCCTGATATTTTCGTAATTTGATCTGTTTGATCAAATCGTCAATATCGAATTGATATTCCTCTGCGAATAAAAGAGTTGAGATCTCATTTCTCAATTCTTCATCTTCGAACTGATTCAGCATAACTGCTGAATTATCAATATAATTTAAATCTTGATTTTCTGTCAAGAATTTAAATATCTTTTTTGAGTCTTCATTGATAAAATAATCACAATCAAGCGCCGATGCAACTTTTTTTAATAATTCTTTGTTTTTTAACACACATTGAAGCAATTTTTCTTCTTCTATATGTCTTTTTCGTTTGATTTCCTTCTTAACAGGTGCTGAATCCTGTTTCTCATAATGTGGTCGTCTGGCTGCTTTCTGGCGTAAACTACTCTCCTGTACATTAAAAGATTCACTGATATCTTTGATAAACAAATCCTGTTGCACTGGGTCTGTTATATCTCGTGAAATCTCCAGCAGATTATCAATCGCCTCTCGGGTATCAACCAGATTTTTATTTAGTTTTAAAAACTCTGTAAGCGTGAAAGCATTATCTATCAAATGTTGAAGGGCTTCAGGCGGATTTTTGATTAAGAAAGAATCAGGGTCTTCTTCGCCAGGCAAACTGATGATTTTGACATTTAATCCTTTTTTAATCACTATTCCAGCTGCTTTTATCGCTGCATTTTTACCTGCTTTATCTCCATCGTAAAGCATATAGACCTGTTTCGCATAACGACTGATCAACTGAACCTGCTCATCAGTCAACGCTGTACCCAGTGAGGCTACTGTATTGTTAAAACCATTATCCCACATTCTTAAAAAATCCATATAGCCTTCTACAACGATAGCTGCATGCTTTTTTGAAATATCAAAACGTGAATGATTTAACCCATACAATTCTCTGCCTTTGGTATAAATAGCAGTCGTTGGAGAGTTGATATATTTACCCAGTTTCTCCTGTTCTGCAGTTATAGCTCTTGCCCCATAAGCCACAATCTTACCATTGGCAGTGCAGATTGGGAACATAATACGATCACGAAACATATCATAGCTTTTATCTTCTTTTACTTTGAAAAGCCCTGTTTCAGCCAAAATATCTTCATTGATAAAGTTCTTTTTTAAATAGCTTTTCAAAGCAGAAAAACTGTCCAGAGAATAACCAATAGAAAACTTTTGAATGGTTTCCTCTGATATATCACGACTTGTCAGATACTTTCTGGCAAAAGATCCATGCTTCTTCAGGTTTTCAACAAAAAAGTCATTGGCAAGACTGTATATTTTGTAGATAAGCTCAGTCTTTGAATTCTTTTCTTTCTTTTGAGGGCTATCGGGTATTTGAAGATTTATTCTGTCTGCCAGTTTTTTAACCGCATCAATATAAGATATTTTCTCATAATCACGTACAAAAGTGATTACATTTCCGCCCTTTCCACATCCAAAGCAATGATAGATTTGTTTTGCTTCACTTACCATAAATGAGCCTGTTTTTTCTTCATGAAAGGGACATCTTGCTTTGTAGTTGGAACCTGAACGCTTTAAACTCAGATACGATCCGACCACATCTACTATATTTACATTTTGTAATATAGTAGAGATAAATTTTTCATCTATCATGAAACACAGACCACAGTTACGCCATCACCACCCGCTTCCGGAGGTGGAGCAAAAAAGTCAGTTACACGTTTATTCTTTTTAAGCCAGGCTCTGATTTTCTTTCTCAGAATACCTGTACCTTTGCCATGAACAATTCGTATCCGGTTCAAACGATTTACAATGGCATTATCAATAAATTCATCGATTAGTGGAATTGCCTCATCAAAGGTTAAACCCAACACTTTAAGCTCAAGTTTTGCAGTAGGTTTATCTCCCACATTTTTGTTACTGACTAAAACTTCCTGAGGTTGGTTTTTAGCCTGCTGTAATATCAGATTGGTTAATGGAACATTAAAAAAGATACCATTCATATCAACCTTAGCGATATCTTTATTAATCTCCATCACGGTTGCCAGTGTATCCAATTTTTTTAGCCAGACAATTGAGCCAATATCAATTTTTTCATTGGTCAACATACTGTTTTTATGTGCTATCAGACTATCCGCCTGATCATGTAATTCACTTTGAATATGAGTTGCTTTTCTTAGAACATCTTCAAGCTTCTGTTTCTTCTCTTCTCTATTGAGTTTTCGGATATCATCAATCTCTCTGATTAACTCTTTTTGAATATGCACAAATTCATCATTTGCTTTTAAAACAGCTTCTCTGAGCAGTTTTTTCTTCTGAGCTTCCATCTCGTCTGTTTTTGTCTCATGTTCTTTGATTCGTTGTTCAAGCAGTCTGGTTTTTAATTCAAATTGATAACTTGCCTGGCTCAATTTCTTCTTTTCTTCTGTTATTTTTGCCAGCAGATGGGTTAATTCTACACTCTGGTTTCCGGCAAGCAGTTTTGCTTTATTTATCACATCTTCAGAAATACCCAATCGTGCTGCAATTTCAATAGCGAAGCTATGTCCTGGCATACCAAACTGGAATTGGAAAGTAGGCTGATGACTCTTTGAATCAAATTGCATAGAAGCATTAACACAGCTGTCTGATTGTTCGGCAAATATCTTTAAAGCAGTATAATGGGTAGTGATAATTCCGGTTACTTTCTGACTAACCAGTTTTTCCAAAACCGCCTGCGCTAAAGCTGAGCCTTGCTCCGGATCAGTAGCCGAGCCTATTTCATCTACAAGCACTAAGGTATTTTCGTCGCCATTATCAAGCATTTCAGAGATATTCTTAATATGAGCAGAGAAACTGCTTAAATACGACTCGATAGATTGATTATCACCTATATCAGCATAAACTTTATCATAACAGCCAATTTTTGAATAAGAATCACAAGGTACTGGTAATCCGGAATGAGCCATCAATGTCAATAAACCGATTGTTTTTAAAGTAATGGTTTTACCGCCGGTATTTGGACCTGAAATCAACAATATCTTATTTTCATGACCTAATTTAAGGTTAAAAGGGATTACTTTCTGAAAATCTTTAAACTGAATAATCAGGAGAGGGTGTCTTGCTTTAATCAACTCAATATAGGGTTCAAGAACAAATTCAGGGATTGAAGCCATGATTCGGTTTGAAAAGCGTGCAGTTGCAAATTCAGAATCCATTTCACCCAGTATTTTAGAATTATCGTAGATTTGA